>JAHDDN010000462.1 GCA_020629335.1 Chitinophagales bacterium
AGGATTGTGAATGAGAGAGATAGGTCTAAGTAGTACATAAACAAGGAAAAGGCTTAGTCTGAAATAACACAATTCAAGGATTGTGAATGGGGGAGGTAGGTCTAAGTAGTATATAAGCAAGGAAAAGGCTTGGACTGAGTAGTGGGCGTAAGTTATCGTTCATCACATAACACTAAAGAATCACAAATAATAAAAACTAAATTGAAAATTAAATAACAGTTAAACAATAAAAAAGAAGCCCTCAGTAGTACATAACAAAATAAGATAAGAAGCCTAGACAATATAAACCCTAAACTGGGTAATGGGAAAAGTACACACCTAGCATCACATAACAAATAGAATATTCCAACACATAAACTCCAATTAAAAAATGGGGTAATAGAAAGAGTTTAGCCTTAGCACACTATAACAAACAGAAAAACTTCTACTCATAAAGCATAATTCTATAATTGGCTAATGACAGAGGTATGTATTTTATCAAATAACTTTAAATTTAAATCGTATGAACCGCAATCTTGGAAATTATGACATGGTCATGGGACTATCTAGTAACAAGATCAATTATCAATTTAAACAAATGTACAATCGAAAACTGATTCAAAAGGATTGGGCTTTTTTAACCAATTCAATGGGTAAGGAAATTGAAAACTTATCTAATGATGAAGTAGATGATTATTGGAAAAATGCTGCTACTAGCAAAGATCAATTGGCTCAAAAAGAAGCAGAAAAAGAGGCGATTGAAAGTAAAATGCAAGCAGCTATTGAGCAAGAAAACTGGGCAGAAGTAGGACAGTATTCTGCACAAAACAAAGCTTTGAAAGCAGAAGTTGCAAAATTAAAAGCGATTGTTGAAAAGTTGAACATCTATGATCTTGGTTTATCTGGTAAAATCAAACCACCCAAAATAGAAATTCTCTCAGATAATCCTAAAGAGCTTTTATTTAGAATTGCTTTTAAAAGCGGAAAGCTATTTTTTAGTAGAGAAGGTAAAAAAATGGAGTATGATTTGGGCAAAAACAAAATCGAATATGCTTTTAGAGTTGGTATTGGTAAGGTTAAAATCACCTCCGAGAAAAAGATTGTGGAATTAGATGAAAAAGGCGAACAAAAGGAATTGACGCTAAGAGATAAAGGCATTAACGACAATGATTTCACCATCCAATCTTTATTCCTCGACTTTGAAAATGCCAATATCAGTAGTTATGATGCTAGTTATAGCAAACTTCCTGATGATATGGGAACGAATGCCCTACTACAAGCTGGTCTGAATAATTACTTCAAGGGTTTGGCAGGTACAGATAACCCTTATGTACTAGGTTATGGTATTCACAAAAAAGAAGTCAAAGAGGGCGAACGTGCCTTATTGTATCCTACAGGTGTTGCTTATTCTACTAGCCACAGTAAGGAAAAAAGAGCTTCTACTTTCAATTTCCTAATGCTACTCAATAATCACGCTTTTCCAAATGGCGCAGATGCTGGTGTTTTGCCACATAGTTTAATGGAATATGCGGAGGATAAAACAGCCACAGTTAATGGTGTATTTGGTCTGAATGTCAAGGAGTTTAGGGAAAATTATGTCAACCTACTGACTAATGAAATTAAAAAGAAAATAGTCGGAAATTTAGGAAGCAAGTGCAAGGGAGCTTCTATAGCTAGTAATAAAAGAGACATCTCCATCAATTTTGCATGGAACAACATTAATGATGGTCGAATGCATATCACTTATCAAGGCATTCAAGCTGCATCAGATAAGCAAGGTATTAATATTGTTTATAAGATTACTGCTGAGGCTAAGGTACACCAAGAAATTAAAGCCCTTGGTATTTCTGTCGATTGGGGAAATCTTTTGAGTACGGATGGATATAGCCAGGCAACAGTTGGTGTTGATTGGCAATGCTCCACTAATGGTAGAGCTAGAAACTCTCAGGGCAGTTCAGGACAACTATCCGTCTTATTAAAAGCTGGTGCTAGTGGTAAATTAGAATTAGAGGTTAAAGATAATGACAAATTTAAACTTGGGTTTGATAAAGAGAAGCCAGAATTTAAAGGTGGTGCACATGGTTTCTTTGATGAAATGTGGGATAGTATTAATGATGCTGTAGGAGAAATAATCGAAGCTTGTACAGGCATCGAAACTGGTCTTGGAGACGGTTTGAGCAATCTAAAAATGCTATCTGATCTAGGTGATGCTCTAGATATTGCTAATCTGGAAAAACTAGAAAATAAAGTCATCCTTCCTGTATCCTCAGTATACACCTATAAAAATGTACGCATATTTGGTGATGATGAAAATGAAAATAGCGTCTTGCTATTCGATACGAGTTATGGTACTGTTGCTCAATAAACGCCTACAAACGTGTAAACAGTAATTAATCAATTATTAACTATTCTCAAAAAATATAAATGGAAGATTTGAATTTAAAACCAACATTAAGTGATAAGGTAAAAGTCGATTATCACGGTGAATTAATGGAAAACTTCTTTTCCGAATCAACGATTGATTCTGGCAAAGGACTACAAGCCATTCCTTATAAAGACGAGTTGGTCATGATTTTATTTATTGACAAAAATCACCAACTCCGTTTACTCCTACAAATCAATGAAACAGATTCTGGCTGGACAAGCTATGAACTATCCAAGAAACAAATGCAGGTATCAGCTTTTGATATACATCACGATACCCATGCCAATACCCTTAAAATAGCTTATGCTCAAACCAATAATAATGCTAATGAGCTATTGGTAAGCAATGTCATTGACCTCAATAAAATTGAGCCACTTAAATTGACCACATCTTTGAGTTGGCATCAAAAACGCCTGACCAATACGGCTAGACAAATCAACTATATCTCCATGAACCAAAGTGGTTTATTGTATAGTATGGTCGAAGCCAATAAAGATGCGACCTATGCTTACTTTAGATATGGAGATGAGCCTGTAGCCTATACCCTACCAGAAAATACCCCTAGAGCCATTCAATTACAAGTAGGACAAGTGTTTGATGCATTTGGCATATTCATCCTCTACGATATGAAGGGAGAACGCACAATGGCATTTCAATCCTTTCCAGATGCTGAATATGGAGAAGTAAGTATGTATCGTTATAAGCCTAGTGCGGTCATTAGTGCATTTAGTACGCTTAGTGATGATGAAGGCAACAATATTCTTTATTTATCGGGTGATGGTATTTTTAAATATACCGATCCTTATGAGGATAAAGAAATCATTTGTGCTAGTGGTAGTGGGGTCGAATTTTCTAAGATTGACCTATCTGAACAAGATGGAGAAATAGCAATTTGGGCAATTGGGAAAAAAGATGGTGGCTCTGGTTTGTATTATTGCACCAATAGATTCTATGAATCTGCTAATACCATCAACCGAAAAAAATGGACGAAGCCATTGATGATGCAAGAAGCCATTGATGAATTTAGCTGTGTCAAAGGCAAGGATTTTCTTAATCAATTATTCTTGGTAGGCAGTCATAATAATGAAAACAGCTTAATTCACTTTTGGCAAGATGAAACCACTACCAATTGGCAGGAACATCCTGTTACTCTACCCAATTTAGAAGCAATCAAAAAAGCAAAAACCTTTACCCTAGAGGCTCAATTTAGTGCAGAAGAACGCATGGTGGCTTTTTATGGAGAAAAAGTAACGCTTTCTGCGGAATCTAATATGCTGGTGTATATTAATGGTAAAAAGGGAGCTATTGGTCCGAATAAAAAGATGACCGTTCAATTAGACGACAATGCCTTGACTATTGTTTATCCTACTACCAGTATCTCGGTACCTGTTGTCTATGTTGAAGCAGACTTTTTAGCTAAAAAAACAGCCATTGACCCTGCTCATCGACTCAAAACAAAGATTAAAGAACAATTTGGCAATAAAGACACCCTCCGAAATGCCAAACTGCCAGATGGTAGTCACCTTATTGACCCTTCTGTGAGTGATGCAGACCTAGATGGTATTGCACAAACAACCAAGCAAGCCTTTGATCATGCCGAACACCTCAATAATCCTCAAACTGCTTCCAGTCAGGCAAGTGTGGCTAGATCTAGCTCTAATAGTTCTGGTAGTGCATTAGGAGATATATGGCATTCTATTAAAAAGGGTTTTAGCATAGGTTATGAACTGCTGGTTCCAGAGAAGGTTAAAGAAGGAATTAAGTTCGTTATTAAAATTGCTGGAGAAGCTTGGGAATGGATTTGTAATAAAACAATAGAAGTTTTCCGCTTTTTGGAGCGTGTTTGGGAAAAGGTAAAGGTCTTTTTCAAAAAAGTCTTTGACTTTTTGGCCTTTTTATTCAATTGGGATGATATTATTGACACCAAAAGGGTATTGAAAGCCCAACTGTCTAATATCATTACAGGTGTTGCTGACCAAATAGAACCTATACGTACTAAAGTATACACTTATTTTGATGAA
>JAHDDN010000463.1 GCA_020629335.1 Chitinophagales bacterium
GTGATGCGCAGGCTCCAATAAGAGACAAGCAGCACTTAGCGGACTTGGAGCAGCATAGCCTCATAAGAACGGACAGCCCGACCCGAAGGGGAAGCCCCCAACAAAAAATCCGTACTAATGGCTCAATTTATAAGTCCTTGACAGCCCAAGTTTTGTCTTTTTACGATTCTACTTCGTAGTTCCTTACAGGCTTTTCGTTCCGTAGCCCTGCTATGGATCTCAAAAATGCCTTGTATAATCGCAAAAAATACTACAACTTAAAGTCAGAAACTTATAAACTGAAGCACTAATATTATGTTTATGGCTCATTGGGTTTCATAAATATTAACTATAAAACTATAAGCGTTGAAGTTATCTAATGAAGTAAAGGTGGGTATTTTGACTTTAATATCCATTGCGCTATTTGTTATTGGCTATAATTTCTTGAAAGGTAAGAACATTTTTGATAGCCGAAATATGTACTTTGCAGAGTATGATAAAGTGGATGGCCTACTAGTTGCAAATCCCGTTTTTGTAAATGGTTATCAAGTAGGGATCGTAGAAGATATTATTTATTTACCTGCGACTGGACGGCTGAAAGTGGCATTGATGATTAATGATGAAGTGGAAGTCCCTGCGAATGCTGAAGCAGTTATTGTCGCTAATGGATTAATGGGGGATATGAAAGTAAATTTGGTAGTCAATCCTGAGGGTGGTAGACAAGGAGAAGCAGCTTATGGTGGTATGATTAAAGGCCGAATGGAGGTGGGAATGGTAGATGCTGTCACCGATCAACTGGTTCCAACAAAGGATAAAGTGGATGTGCTTTTGGTAAAGGTAGATTCCTTAATCACTACTTTTAATAAAGCGCTGGATGCTGAAAAATTGAACAAAATCATTGATAATTTAGACGTGACAGTGGCGTCTTTTAATAAAATTAGCACTAACTTAGAAAAGGCTACGAATGGCTTAGATTCCTTCATGACTACTGAAAAAGTTAAAATTTCGGCCATATTGGATAATGCCAACTCAATTGCCAGCAATTTGCAACAAAATAATGCGAAGATCACATCGGTATTGGATAATGCTAATAAAATGACTGGCGATCTGGCAAATGCGGATTTAGATGGTACCATTAAGAGCCTATCATCTACCGTAAATACGGCGAATGATGCTTTAGGACAGTTAAATACGACTTTGAGTAAAATTAATAATGGGGATGGAACGTTAGGATTATTGTTAAAGGATGAAGGTTTGTATAACAATCTTGAAAGTACCGCCGCTAATTTGGACCTTTTAATGATTGATCTTCGAAAAAATCCACTCAAATACGTACAATTCTCTCTCATTGGTGGTGGCAAAAAGAAAAGAAAAAATGCAGAGGAATAGTCGGTCGCTATGATATGAAAAAATTCCTTCCTAAATATTTAATTGTTTCCCTATGCCTCTTTGTAGGAAGTTGGCTGATAAGCTATGCCCAAACCCAAGACGAAAAGCAAGATGGAGCCTCTGATGAAGATAAAATCATCCACTTCAAATCCAATTTACTTGAACAAATCATTTCCAAAGAGATAGAACTAAAGAAATTAATCGGCGACGTGCAAATGTGGCAAGGCGATGTGCAAATGGTCTGTGATAGCGCCTACTTCAATATGGAGCGCAATAATGTGGATGCATATGGAAATGTTATTATTGAACAGGGCGACTCTATCCGAATTACAGCTGATTATTTGACTTATTATGGCAATGAGCGAATTGCTTTTTTATATAATAATGTTACGCTCACCGATCAAAAATCTGAAATCACTTCTGATACGCTTTTCTATGAAGTGGATCGCAAACACGCTACACTGTTTCAAAATGTGCATCTAGTAGATCAAAAAGTAAGTGTGGATGCTGATTCTTTAGAATACTATATCACCCCTAAACAAGCCTATTTTTACAATAATATCTTACTGACTGACGGTTCTATGGAGTTGACTACGGATAGTATGGACTATAATGTCAATACTAAAGTGGGAGCTTATAGAGGCGGTGGTAAAGTGGTGAATAAAAGCACTAATCTCAAGAGCTTAGTGGGAATTTATTATGGAGAGACTGACGATTTGGAATTTATTGAGGAGGTGTTTTTTAAGGATGAGGATTATGAGTTAGAAACGGAACTATTGCGCTATAATTTACAAACTGAAATGGCGGAATTTGAAGGAGATTCTAAAATTGTTCAAGAAGGTGGGGTTACTTTTGCTAAAAAAGGGCGCTACGACAAGAAAAATGATCAAATCTATTTTGGCGATAGAACAATCATTGAAAATGAAGAACAATATCTAGAGGCAGATGAATTTGAATACGATAAGAGTATAGGTATTGGAAAAGCCAGTGGTAATGTGGTCTGGAAAGATACGATTCGCAATCTGACGATCAAGAGTCAATATGCCGAGTACTATGATCAAGATGAGCATATATTAGCGACTGATCAAGCTTTGTTGATTAATGTAATAGATGGTGATACGCTTTATCTGGCAGCAGATACACTGACAACCTATGAATTGGGTAAGATTGATAGTATCGGCAAAACTGACAGTCTTGGAAAAGCTGATAGCACTATGATTGATAGTACTAATACAGCTGCTGATACACTCAAAACATTCTACGCTTATCGGAATGTCAAGCTCTTAAAAACGGATATGCAAGCGAAGTGCGATTCTATGTCTTATTCTTTTAAGGACTCTACTTTTAAGCTATATTATAATCCGATAGTTTGGCTGGAAAATAGTCAATTAACAGCAGATACCATCATCATCAATACGGAAAATAATGAGCCTGAGGATTTTCAATTGCGCTCTAATGCTTTTGTCATTTCAGAGAATGATACGGGCGTTTATAATCAAATCAAGGCTAAGTTTATTCAGGGATTCTTTGAAGAAAATGATTTGAAGCTCATACATGCCGATCAAAATGTGGAGTCGATCTACTTCGCCCAAAATGATCAAAGAGAGTATTATGGCGCTAATAAGGCTAGCAGCGCTGAATTAAATATCTACATCGAAGAGCAAAAAGTTGAGAAAGTAGTCTTTATTAAGCAACCCGAGGGTAGCTTTACTCCTATGTCATTGGTTAATTTCAAAGATTTTTACTTGAAGGGATTCAGTTGGCGGTCTGAAGAAAAGCCACAAAATACCGCAGATTTATTCAAACGAGATGCGGTGATTATTATGGATGAAGAAGATAAAGAGGAGATCAAGAACGAGCTGGAAGAAGCTTCTAAAAAGGCTAATGATCAGGGACCAAAAAAGCCTGTCAAATCGGATAATAAAAAAGAAAAGAAAGGAAAATTAAAATCGAAGAAAAAATAATTGCCTCCACTACACCTACATATCATCTCTTTTGACATCCCCTACCCTGCTAATTATGGCGGCGTAATAGATGTTTACTACAAACTAAAATACCTACACCAGGCAGGTGTTAAAATTCATTTGCACTGCTATCAGTATGGCGATAGAAAAGCCGCTGATAGACTGAATGAGCTTTGTGAATCGGTTCATTATTATCCACGTAAAAATAGTTTAGAAGGCTGGTCTTTAAACTTGCCTTATATTATCTCTTCCCGATCCAGTGAGGCATTGCTTAGAAATCTTACCAAAGACCAACATCCCATTTTATTTGAGGGCCTACATACTTGTTATTATTTAGATGAGCCAAGTCTCAAAGATCGAGAAAAACTAGTGCGCACGCATAATGTGGAATGGCAATACTATCGTCATTTAGCCAAAAGTGAAAATCAATTACTGAAAAAGCCTTATTTCCGCTTTGAATCGATGATGCTCCGAAAGTTTGAGCGCAAATTAAATCATGCGAATCACTTGCTTTCTATCTCTCCTAATGATGTGGATTACTACTCGAAACAACATCAACATGTTACTTATTTGCCTGCTTTTCACCCTAATAATGAGGTCATCAGTCAGGCGGGTAATGGACAGTATATTCTCTATCATGGCAATTTGAGCGTGAGTGAAAATATCAAGGCAGCCAACTTTTTAATTGCTCAGGTTTTTCCTAAAGTGGATACTAAGTGTGTCATCGCTGGTAGTAATCCAAGAGCTGAATTAGTGCAATTATGCAAGAAACATCAAGTCGAATTAATCTCAAGTCCTGAGAAGCAGGAAATGAGCCAGTTGATTCAAAATGCCCACATCAATGTACTGCCTACCTTCCAGAGTACTGGGATCAAACTTAAGTTACTGAATGCACTATATCAAGGAAAATTCTGCTTAGCTAATCATCAGATGGTAGATAATACTGGATTGGAAAAAATGTGTGCCATTGCTAATTCTGCGCCTGATTTTATTCAGCAAATTAACCGCCTCTTAAATGAAAACTTTAATCAAGAGATCGTTAATAAGCGAATTGAAAAATTACAACTTTTATTCTCCAATAAAGAAAATGC
>JAHDDN010000017.1 GCA_020629335.1 Chitinophagales bacterium
ATCGCCCCAACATTTTTATAAATCTAATTTACTACTAACTTACCTCTATAAACTTTTCGACCATTTATCTCGACGACATAAGGATAAATGCCACTTTGCATCTGATAAGGGATACTTAAGGCTCGACTATTTTCACTAGTAGATAAACGCAAGGATCGGACTTCTAAACCCTGTAAATTAAAAATTCGCAACCATGCATAAGGGTTATCTGTAGGTAAGTCATAAGATACCACAGCACTGTTATGAACAGGATTTGGTGCCAACTGAAAGTAATGAGGCGACCGCAAACTCAGCACGGTAGTCGTATCAATATAAGTGGTATCCATGACCAAACTATCACAATCCACCAAGTTACTACAAGTATTACCCAAACTATCTATTTTAGAGACCCAACTAAACTGTGGAAACTCTGTGACACCCGATTTTCCACATAATATAAATCCCCCATCCGAAGTTTTTTCAATATCTACTAAAACTACGTCTTTACTATTACTCCAAGAATAGGGCTTAGACCATAAAGTATCTAAATTAGCATCTAAACTCACCAGATAAGGAGTAGATGGTGGATAATTATTCCCATTTCCATATCCAATAAAACCATCTCCATTGCTCTCCAATAATGAAAGACCTTGACAGGGAGAACCATAGTGTGTTTTGGTAAATAAAGTATCCCCTGTAGCTGTCATTTTAGCATAAAATGGAACACCTATAAAATTAAAATTATAAGCTGTTGAAAAAATTAAACTAGAGTCTGCTAATTCTTTTACGTGGCCAGCACCATCATAATCATCTAAGCCAAAAGCTCTATGCCAATCATAAAAGCCCTCTTCATCTAATTTTAATGCAAAAGGATCGCTATCAGATATATCCAAATATCTATAAGCACCACCTAATATATAACCTCCATCTAAGGTCGCTTCTATGGTACGTACTTCCGTATGACCTGTGTCTATTAAGGAATGCCCTCTTACCCATTCTTCTTCGCCTTCTTCATCAATTTTTAAGACATAAATAATCCCATTCATGAAAGGCAAGGGGGGGCCAGGTTGTTGTACGCCTGCTATCACATAACCACTGCTATCTATGGATTCTGCGATACAAACGGGCGATTCTCTCATGGTATCCGAGCCATAATCATGGGGCCATATTACTTCCCCATTAATATCGTGCTTTACTACGGTAATATCCATACTATTATAAGTCCCGACGCTATCAGCTTTGGTATAAGTTAGTAAGAAATGATTATCTGAAGTGGCAATATGTCCAGTCCCATGTGGTGGAGATATTTTGTCTGTAGGCCCATCATCTATAATACTAACCCACTCTGTCTCTCCTATTTCATTGAGCTTCCTCAAATAAACTGTTGGATAAATACCTAAAGCATTATACCCACCTGATACAATATAGCCATTAGCTACTGGCATCACCGAATAGGACACAACACTAATACTATCTTCTAAATAGACTTTGCTAAAATAGGTGAAAGTAGTATCTATTTCAATTTCTTGAGAGTAGACGAAGTTTATACACAGTATAGCGAAGAGGGTAATTATTAGGGTTTTGATTAGTTTCATAATTACTAATATACCCTTTTTTTAGAAAAGAGACCGCTTCGCTGACAGATGTTAGATCGTTTGCTTCGCAAACTGTCAGACTTTTATCTATCTCAATATCTATCGCAAGCGTCTTGCTTGTGATTTATCTATCCTCGAAAGGGCGCACACATAGGTACGCCCCTACCAATACACTATTTAACGAATGTACAAATTCTCCACATGCGTGAGGGATGGAAGCGGTATGTGGCGTCCATGATGCGACTTACGGCGCTTAGGCTCACGCAGGCTGGCCCGCAGGGCAGACAAGAGAGGCTTAGCAAAGTAGGAGCAGCATAGCCACATAATAGCGGACAGCCCGACCATGCGCCTTCGGCGAATGCATAATGCATAATGATGAATGATAAATTGGCTTGTGCTGCGCACTTCGCTTTGAAAATCAGCATGGACACGCCCTAAAACAAATTTATACGATTAAAGCCTGCCTAAAATAAAATTTTTGAAAAAAACGTTTTCTACTTGAACCTGCTTGATACTTGGCGTGTAAAAGAGGTTGTATATAACATAAGCCAATAAAATCCCTGATATAATTGATGTCATCTGAAACTCAGAAATACCACTTATTAACTGATGAGGAATTAATGCAGCATGTGCAGTCTAATGAAGTGGCTGCATTTGATGTGCTATATGATCGGTATAGTCAGAAGTTGCTCCATTTTTTCTATAGGCGATTAGGAAATGATGAGGAGAAGTCGCAGGATTTTTTGCAAGATTTATTTGTAAAAATCGTGGAGCGGCCAGAGATGTTTGATCGAAAGCGGAAGTTTTCTACTTGGGTTTATACGGTAGCAGGCAATATGTGCAAGAATGAGTATAGGCGATTGGATGTGAGGCGAAATGGGGCGACTGTGGTTAAGGAGATGAATGGGCATGATGCGCATATTTTGCTACCGCAATTAGATCGGGCGATAGATGAGGCGGATTTTAAGTCGGAATTATTTGATATGGTGGAGGAATTGGATGAAGTGAAGAAGCATACCTTCCTTTTACGTTATCAGGAGCATTGTTCGATTAAAGAGATTAGCGAGATTATGGAGTGTTCGGAAGGAACGGTTAAGTCGAGGCTGTTTTACACCACTAAGCAATTAGCGAAAAAATTGAGTATTTACAATCCTAAAAATGATTCAAATGGATAGGCAGTATTCCATCAACGACATAGAGCCTTTATTGCTTTCAAAGACTTTGGAGCAATTAAGTGAGCAGGAGCGTGGCTTTTTGCAAGCGCATTTAGGCAAGGAGGAGCAAATTTTAGCTTATCAGCAGATGTTGCAGATGAATAGAATGTTCTTAGATGCTAATGAGATGCCTGTGGTGCGCCCGAAGGAGTCTATACGTCTGGCAATAAGGGCTAAGATGATTCAGAAACAGACGCCACAAAAGAAGGGTTTTGAAGCGATCTTTATGAGTTTGTTTGCTTGGATGTCTATTAAGTCACCTGTTTATCGTACGAGCTTAGCTTTGGTAATGATGATGGCGATGGCTTGGTCAGGTTCTTATAACAGTATTGTAGGGGAGCGAGGCGTATTATTAACAGATACCTTATCGAGAAGCATTAATGTCCCTGTGCGAGTATTAGCAGATTCTAATAATCGTCATTCAGCTAAGCCAACTCAATGGCGGGGTTTAGACAGCTTTAGTGTGAGAAGTAATATGGGGGATTTATTTAGAAGACAGTAAGCCGAGTTGACTTGAATCTAAAATTAAAGTTAAACAATATAAAAAAAGCCCGCTACTCAATTGAGTAGCGGGCTTTTTTGTTTTTAATTAGAATCTATCAACACTTCTATTTTGCGAATTGTATAATACCGCTTAATACTTGTGCTATTTGAGTATCTTGTTTTACTTTTAAACGGTAACAATACATTCCAGTATTGGCATTGAAAGTAGTGTTTGCATTCCAAAGTGCGTGAATATTAGCTTCTTTGTTTTGATAAACTAATTGTCCATTTAGATCATATACCTCCAACTCATAAGTTGCGTTAGGATAACAATTGTCTAATTGAGGCAAAGCAAAATTATCATTGAATCCATCGCCATCAGGGCTTAGCATTTGATTACTTCCTTTTAGGCAGTCTGTATCTAATTCATTCGCATTTTGTTGTTTGAATTGATCTCCTCCATCTTGCATTCCGTCAAAATCGCTACAATCTCCTACAAACATTGAGATAACGGTATCTCCACAATTGCCAGCTGCATCGCAAGCAGTGACTGTGATTTCTTCATCGCCTACAAAAGCAGGAAGTGGTAGATAGGTGAAGCAATTGCTTGCTTCTTCTTCATTGATGCTGCATTCATAAAGCGTGTTGACCTGAACGATTTCAACATCTGTACCTAGTTGACAATCGTTGATACAAATTTCGATTGCTGTCATTTCTTCTGTACAAAGGTTTTGCGTGTTAAAGCATTCTTGAGTTACGTCTATTGTAACAGTGCCTATATCGCACATATTATCGCTATCACAAATTTCGTAAGTGAAGCTATCAGTGCCTGTGAAGCCGCTGTTAGGTGTATAGGTAAATGCGTTGAATTCATTGAAAGTAACGGTACCAGCTTGTGGCATAGTAAAGTTCGTGATAGAGAAGGTATCTCCATCAGGGTCAAAATCATTATTGACCACGACTATACTTACTCCATTGCCTGTTGTACTAGCGTTATCATCAGCAGCAACTGGAGGCTGATCTACTAAACAAGTTTCAGAAACCAGCATATTTACGATTACAATCGCACAATTATTATTGCTATCACAAGCTTCAATTTCTAGTGTTTCACTACCTAAGAAACCAGGAAGAGGTGTATAAGTAACACATCCATTTTCATTGAAAAGGCTGCAAGGATAAAGCACTGATACATCTGTAATTTCGGCATCAGATCCTATGTTACAAAAATCAGGACAAATAAGGATTGGCATGATAGGCTGCGTACACATGTCCATGATATCATCACAAAGGCTTGGCTCTGGATCAGGATCAGGATCAGGATCAGGATCAGGATCTGGATCAGGATCTGGATCTGGATCTGGGTCTGGGTCCGGATCTGGCGCATCTGGATCATCTTCTGTATATACTTGAATATAAACAGTAGCGATGTCTGTCATCTCATCTTCGTCTACTCCATAGTAAGTAAAAGAATCTAAACCATAAAAATCAGGATTAGGCGTATATACTAATTCATTACCAACTTGAACGACTGTTCCATTAGTAGGTTGGTTAAATTCAAATATAGTAACAATACTACCTTCAGGATCAGAATCATTGATAAGTACTGGCATATCAATAGGCTGATTGACTAAGGTAGCATATACGTCATCTACTACGTCTGGTTCATAATTACAATCAACTAATTTGAATTCTGCCCCTTCCGTATCAAGAGCGGCACAAACATCTCCGCCACCCTGAATTAATAATGAATTGACGTCAGAGATAGTACTTGTCCCTAAAGCTATGTTATTTAAATTAAAAGTTGCCGGATCATAAACCAAAGCATGTATATTAAAGTATGCTGGGTCGTCTGGTCCTAATGCTGTCATTGGCCCGAAAGTCGGGGTGTTGCCCAAATCAATAATGACTTGGCTATCAGTTAAGGTTACAAAGAATATTAGTTCATAACCTAGGGGTATACTTGGGGCATCTAGCTCTATGGCTTTGATATAATTACCAGAGCAAAGCTTATAAATATCGTGTTCCCATGCTCCTGCATCAGCCTCACAATTATCTTGTGCCATCAAGGGGATACTCAACCAAAGACAACACATCCATGCAAAGAGGATGGTATTGATCTTTCTCATTTCCTATCTATTTAATCAAATGAAAAATTATACATACTGATAAGTTTTAAAACCTCAGATGTATACTTAAAATGCTATCACTAAAAATTTGGTGGATACTTAATGGCTACTGCTGGTATTGCAAAAACCAATCCAAACCTCAATTGCTTAATGATAGTTGGTGCTTAATATGGGCATAACAAAAGTCATTCTTTATGATAATGAACTCATTTAAAGTTTTCCTACTGGCTTAGAAAATGGCTGTTTTTCCGTATTTCTTCGTTATTTTTTCGGTCCGTAGCCCTGCTATGCACCTCAAAAATGCCTTGAACTACGAAAAAACAGCTAATCCTTACAGGACAGGCTTTCAGCTTCATTATAAAACTTTAAATGAGTTCAATAAATGACTCTTAAAAAAAATATCGGGCTGAAATAGTTTGGGAAACTAAATTGCCATAGCCTAGAAGGCTTACATAATAGACATTAATCACGATATTAGTGGAAAGTCTTATTATATTAACACATGTATTGTGAATTATTTGCAATTATTCAAAAATCAAAGGGGGAGGGTGTTAATTATACGTGTGGCGTCAAAAAAAAGTCACTTATTAGCGCTATCTTGAGAGAATGAAATTTTATTTTTCATCTATCCCATACTTATATGTATTTTTGACCCAAACAAACTACTTATGCAGATACAAGCAGTTAACAATTCGCAAACGAATAAGCAATTTTTAGAATGCCCTTTGGGTATTTATTCAGAAGATGATATTTATGTTAGGCCTTTAGACAAAGATATAAACTTTGTTTTTGATGAATCCAAAAATAAATTTTTTAAAAATGGGGGAGAGGCTCAAAGATGGATATTAAAGGATAATAATGATCGAGTAATTGGGAGAGTGGCGGCATTTCACAGCCCAAGATTTTCTTTTAAACATGAGTTGCCTATTGGTGGCATGGGCTTTTTTGAGTGTATTAATGATAAAAAAGCTGCTTTTTTACTATTTGATACTTGCAAGACATGGTTGGAGGAAAGAGGTTTTAAAGGAATGGATGGCCCGATCAATTTTGGTCAGAGGGATCGTTGGTGGGGATTATTAGTAGATGGATTCTTACCGCCCAATTATTGTATGAATTATAATCCACCTTATTATCAATCACTTTTTGAAGAGTATGGTTTTCAAGTTTACTTTAAGCAGTATACTTATGGGCGCGATATTTATGAGGTACAAGATAAATTTTACGAAAAGAGCAGACACATTAGAGAAAACCCTGATTTTCGCTTTGAACATATTGATAAAAAAAGATTGCCAAAATATGCAGAAGACTTTCGTTATATTTATAATAAGGCTTGGGCAGGCACGCATGAAAGCTTCAAGCCAATGAAGAAAGAGCAGGCAATGGCGATGATGAACAGCTTAAAGCCTGTATTAGATGAGCATATTGCCATTTTTGGGTATCACAAGGAAGAGCCTATAGCCATGTATATTAATATTCCCGATCTAAACGTATACTTCAAGCATTTGAACGGAAACTTAAACTGGTGGGGCAAATTAAAGTTTGCCTGGTATAGGTGGCGTAAACCGAATTCCCGCGCAGTTGGTTTAATATTTGGGGTGATACCTGATTTCCAAAAAATGGGTTGTGAAGGGGCTTTAATTACTGCTACTTATGATATCATTACTAGCAATAAGAAAAACTACAATCATGTAGAGCTAAACTGGATCGGAGACTTTAATCCCAAAATGATGGCAGTTGCTAAAGGGCTAGATGCAGATATCATCAAAACACATCATACCTATAGAATGTTTTTTGATCCTTCAGTGCCATTTGAGCGCTACCCCATTGTCTAAATATTAATTTTGTCCACTTAATTTAAATACCTACTATTGCCTTACGCAACTGTCATACTGCCATTAGCTGCACCTGGTGAATACACCTACGAAATACCTGAAGAATTAATTGATCAGGTAAAACCTGGTATGAGGGTAGAAGTACAATTTGGTCCCAAAAGAGTATATGCGGCCATTGTTAAATGTGTGATGGAAGAATATCCTTTTGAATATTCTCCTAAGCTAATTATCAATGTACTAGATGATGAACCCATCTTATACCAGGCCCATCTGAAATTTTGGTCTTGGATGGCTGATTACTATATGTGTACAGAAGGAGAAGTCATGAATGCGGCTTTACCTACTGCTTTTAAGCTATCCAGCGAAACGGTACTAGTCCTTAATCCGTCCTTTAGCCACGATTATTCTTTACTAAGTGATCAAGAGTATTTAGTTGTGGAGGCCCTTACCATACAGGAGGAGATTTCTATAGCAGATGTACAATCTATCTTAGAGCGAAAAAAAGTATATCACATTATTAAATCGCTGATTGAAAAAGGCGTACTATTTGTCAAAGAAATCCTCAAAGAGAAATATAAGCCCAAAACAGCTTCTTTCGTTCACTTAACAGAAGAAAATGTAAGTGATGAAGCCATGCAAGGAGTATTTGACAAAGTAGCCAAAGCACCTAAGCAACAAGCGATCTTACTCGCTTATTTACACTTTAGCCCCAATCGAAAAGAGGAAATACTTAAATCTAAAGTGCTAAAAAAAGCGGACGCAGATAATGCAGCCATGAAAGCCTTGATCAAAAAAGGAATCTTTATAGAAGAGAAAAAAGCAGTAGATCGGGTCAAGCAAGAACAAGGAGAACAAACGGAAAGTTTTGATTTAAGTGAGCAACAAGCGAATGCTTTAAGCGAGATCAGAAATTATTTTGAAGAACAAAAAGTAGTACTCTTACATGGAGTGACATCCAGTGGTAAAACTCAGCTCTATATCGAATTAATCAAGGATGCTATCACTGAAGAAAAACAGACGCTTTATCTATTGCCTGAAATTGCATTAACCGCTCAAATGATTGGCCGTTTAAAGAAAGTGTTTGGCAATGAAATAGGAATTTATCATTCCAAATTCAACGCCCAAGAACGGGTTGAAATATGGCATAAAGTCCGTAGAGGAGATTATAAAATTGTCATTGGTGCGCGTTCAGCTCTCTTCTTGCCTTTCGTTGATTTAGGCTTAGTAATAGTGGATGAAGAACACGATCCTTCCTATAAACAAAGAGATCCAGCGCCACGATATAATGGCCGAGATGCGGCTATCTTTTTAGCCCATCAAAATAAAGCAAAGGTTATATTGGGTTCTGCTACACCAGCTTTTGAAAGCTATCAAAATGCCCTTCGAAAAAAGTACGGTTTAGTCCGATTAACAGAGCGTTACGGTGGCGTACTGCCTCCAGAAGTCAGAATGATTGATCTCAGAGAGGCTCGAAAAAGCAAGTCCGTTAAATCTCAATTTAGCGATGGACTTTTATCTGAATTAGAACAAGCATTAGGAGAAAAAGAACAGGCAATCATCTTCCAAAATCGTAGAGGATATGCTCCCTTTGTAGCATGTGATACCTGCGACTGGGTACCTCGTTGCGTCCAATGTGATGTCACACTCACTTATCACAAATACGCCAACGAACTCAAATGCCATTACTGCAACTATCGCAAAAAAATTCCTTCTAATTGCCCCGAGTGTAAATCACCCAGCGTAACGGTGCAAGGTTTTGGAACAGAAAAAATACAAGAAGAATTAGGCATCTATTTCCACGAACATAAGATAGGTCGGTTAGATTTGGAAACAGCCAGAGGGAAGAATAGCCACACCAAAATCATCAATAGTTTTGAAGCACAAGATTTAGATATTTTAGTCGGAACCCAAATGGTCACCAAAGGACTCGATTTTGATAATGTCACCAAAGTAGGTATCATCAATGCGAATATGCTGATCAATTTTCCAGACTTTAGAGCAGGAGAGAGGGCTTTCCAATTACTGATGCAGGTGAGTGGGCGTGCAGGCCGTAGAAGCAAGCGAGGTAAGGTGATTATTCAATCCACCGATCCGACGCACATCCTATTGGAGCACCTTTTAAAAAATGATTACGAAGGCTACTTTCAAATCGAAATGTGGGAACGTCAGCAGTTTTTCTATCCCCCATTTAGCCGCCTAATCAAAATTACGATTAAGCACCGAGACAAGGATCGCATCAATGATACCGCCTTCGAATTCACCAAGTTATTGAAAGCACATTTGCCCAAACAAGAAGTTTTGATTTTAGGGCCAGCCGTGCCAGCCGTTTCCAGAATTCGCAATTTTTATCTGCGAGAAGTGCTGCTCAAAATGGGTAAGTCTGGAGCCACTATGCGATTAGTAAAAGATCACTTAAGAGCCGTCATGGCCCACTTCAAAAAAGAGGCAAAATACAAAGCCGCCATCATACAAATGGATGTAGATCCCTAAGCCAATAATTATTCGTCTTCGATTAAAACCTTAGCAATCATCCAAGATTTAAAATTGCTATATTCTTCATAAGCTAAGACCATAAAACTATTTTCTTTAAAAGGGCACATAGATTGCATTTTTTGGAAACCCTTTCTTTTAACACGATGATGCTTTAACTGTCGTCCATCCTCATCTATATGAAACATTAAAATGTCTGAATCAACCACCTTTCTCCCTACTGCTATAACTCCTCTTTGCGAAGTGCTTTTATCAGGTTCAATATTCGCATATCCACCAATTAAAAAACCTTGCTTCGTTTTAGCGGCACTCACAAAATGTTCATCCCAACCAATACTATAAATACTATCTGCCAAAATTTTTCCCTGACGATCGGCTAACAAAAAATTGAAATCATAATTGAGCCATTTCTTTTTATCATAATGTTCGCCAAACAAAGCCGTATTACCATTCGCTAATGGAATAACAGCTTGTAAAATATCAGCTCCAACATCATCCTCTTTTTCATAGAGTTTCTCCCAAATCAATCCGCCCTTACTGTCTACTTGTGTTGCCCAATAATCACTTAAATTAATGGTATTCTCAGAACCTACCACATAAAACTTATCATCCAGAAAAGCGATGTCTCCAAATGCCTTAGTAAGCAGTTTCGAATTTTCTTCTTGAAATTTTTTGTATTCTGCGATCATGTCAGCGGTGGCTTTTATTTTTTGGCCATCAGCTCCTAAGAAGAGGACATCATCTGCGCCACCACTTCCCATTTTGCTGGGATTATTTCTATTTAATTGGATGAGTTGTTCTTGTCCTGTTTTAGTATTATATCGCAATATGATAGGAAACACATTGCCTCCCTCATCTTCATAAGTCATAGCAATAGCTAATTCTTGATCATTGATAGCCAGCATTCTTTCAGCATTAGCGACCTTATCTCCCTCTATTAAAAGTCCTAAATCTTTTCTCTCTGTAAGTAGTGTGTCATTTTTGATCTCATAAAGAATGACGTGTTTCTTTAAATTCTTTGTCGTACTATTCACTAATAAGCAAGTAATAGAATCTTGATTAGGCAATTTGACAATATCTGTTGCTCGCTCAAAAAGATCAGGTTTTCCAATAGTATTTGAGACAATTACTTCTCCTTCAGCATTAATTTTTTGTACAAAAGCATCAATATCTCCTGTCTTTTTTCTTTGATGTCCAATGACCCAAAAATTATCTCCATCTTGATATATACGCTTTAGTTCTACCTTTTCAGGTATATCGAGTGGCGTTAATTCCATTTTGATAGTTTGGGCATTCATACTTATTCCAGAAAGGAGTAAACAGCCAATTAGAAGGAATAAAAGTTTCATTAGAATGAATTTTTAAGGCACGCTAATATTGGGAATATTGCGGTAAATTTCTTGAAGAGGAAGCGAGAAATTGAGTGTGTGGATCATTAATTTTTTATCTAAGCCTACAATACTATTGAGGAGCCATTCGCCATTATCCTGTTTGCGATAGGCGTCCACCAAAGCATGATATTGGTCAATTAGTATATACTCTTTTAAGGAGTTTAGCATACGATATTTATAAAATTTCTTCCCTCTATCATATCCTGCGGTAGACTTAGACAATACTTCAATAACCAAACTTGGATTGGTAATAGTCTCTTCATCTTCGTCTTGTGTTTCTATCGGTCCACAAACTAAGGCAACATCAGGATAAACGATAGCATTGGCTTTTTCTATAAAAATTCGGATATCTGCATTAAAGGCTTCACAGCCTTTAGAATTTGTTCTGATTTCATTAGTGAGAGAGTATAGTACATTAGAACTAATTCTACTGTGATTAATACTACCGCCAGTCATAGCCAGTACTTCCCCATTATCGAACTCATGTTTAGCATCGGTTGCTTGATTCTCAAATTGAAGGTACTCTTGAATAGTATATGGATTATCTAATTTCTTTTCTCCCATTTCTACAAATATAAGTATTTTCTATTTCCCCGTTACATAAACGCCAGAAAGAATGAGTGCCATGGCTCCAATATAAAAAAATGTAATCGCTTCTCCATCAGCCAATCCCCATCCAATAGCCACCATCGGTTGTAAATAAGTAACGGTAGAAGCAAAAAGGGCATTGGTCTCTTGGGTGAGTTTGAAGAATAACATAGTTGCCATAGCAGAACCCAAAACTGCCAGTAAAGTAATAAAAAATAAGGATTGATAAGCCCCATCTGCTGTTAGTGTTACATTCACAATATCTTCTACAAAAAATAGATGTAGGCCAGCAAAAGGCCCTAAGATAAGATAAACAATAGCCGTTAATAAAATAGGCTCAATATTTTGACAATAGCGCTTGATTGTGTTTAGTGAAAGGGCATAGAATAGACTTGCAATTACCACCAATAAACCATAGATATAGCCGCCTTCACTTTGAGGAGGTGCTGATAAATAAATGAGTGCAGCAGCGCCAAACAAACCCATCATCACACCTGCTAATTTGAACCATTTGTAGTCCATTCTAAATAGCAGCACACCCACTAACATCGTGAATAGTGGAGTGAGTGAGTTCAATATACCAACTACAGAGCTATCTAATTGTGTTTGAGCAGCGCAGAATAGATATGGAGGAATTCCACTTCCTAATATTGCTACGACTAAGGTAGGCACTAAATGCTTCTTCTTAAATAAGCGGAAGCGAGCAATAATAATAGGCGATAAAGCCAACATTGTGATGAATATGCGAAGGTCAGCCACCTGTGTATAAGAGTAAGCGACTAGTCCTTTCTTGATTAATATGAAAGAACTCCCCCAAACGAATGCCAAGAAGGCCAGCATAGCCCAATGTTTGCCTTTAGGTAGATTAGAATTAGAAGTTTGTTGCTTAGTCAATTGGGGCATTTAGTTGTTTCCATAATTCGTCTTTAAGTTCGGTAATTCCTAATTGAGCAATAGAGGAAATAAAGACAATTTTGATGTTTTTTGGAAGTTCTGGTGCGATTAATTCCTTGTATTCTTCGTCTACTAAATCACATTTGGTGATCGCTAATACTCTTCTTTTGTGTAGCAGTTCTTTATTATATTGAGCACATTCATTGAGTAGTATATCGTATTCTTTTTGAATGTTTTCTGAATCGATTGGGATCATGAAAAGTAGGAGGGCATTTCGTTCGATATGTCTTAGGAATCGAAAGCCGAGTCCTTTACCTTTGTGAGCATTTTCGATGATTCCTGGGATATCTGCCATCACAAACGAGCGATCACCACGGTATTGAACAATTCCTAAGTTGGGGACTAAGGTAGTGAATGGGTAATCAGCTATACGTGGTTTGGCTGCGGAAACGACGGAAAGTAGGGTAGATTTACCTGCATTTGGAAAGCCAACTAATCCGACATCGGCTAAGATTTTTAGTTCGAGTATATTCCATTCTTCTAGACCATCCTCTCCTGGTTGAGCGTATCGAGGAGTTTGGTTGGTAGACGATTTGAAATGGCTATTACCTAAGCCGCCTCTTCCACCTGGAGTAATGATAATTTCTTGATCGTGTTCAATGACTTCGAAACGGACTTCTTTGGTCTCTGCATTTTTTACGACTGTTCCTAAGGGAACTTCCAGGGTAATATCTTTTCCGTAGGCTCCTGTTGCAAGGGCGCCTTTGCCAGACTCTCCATGACCTGCTATGATGTGTTTTTTATATTTTAGGTGGAGTAGGGTCCAGAGTTGTTTATTACCTTTGAGTATGATGTGTCCACCTCGGCCTCCATCGCCACCATCGGGGCCTCCTTTAGAAGTTAGTTTATCTCTTCTAAAGTGGGCGGCTCCTTGTCCGCCATTTCCAGAACGGCAGCATATTTTTACGTAATCTACGAAATTACCTCCTTTCATTGCTATAGGTGGTTTTAGATGATGAACTCGTTTAAAGTTTTTCAGTTTCTATCATAAAACTTTAAATGAGTTCGATTAAAAAAAGAGACGCAAAATAGATTTTGCGTCTCTATACTCAATTAATCACGTGGTCATATAAAATACCATAAAATTGAGTTGAGCGGTCCAGCTAAAAGCAGGCCGCAGTTATTTTAATAATTTTATTCTTCCTCTTCAGTGATAGGTGTAAGAGCATCTATGACATTTGCTAATCTCTCAAATATTTCGTCGATAGATCCTACTCCTTCTACTTTAGAGAATTTGCTTTGTTCGTTGTAATGGCCAGCTACTAAAGCGGTTTTGTTTTCATATTCTTGTACTCTTTTGCGGATGGTCTCTTCATTTCGATCATCTGCCCGGCCAGAGGTTTCTCCTCTTTTGAGTAGTCTTTGTACGAGTTCTTCTTCAGGCACATCTAATGCGACTAATCTGTTGATAGAAAGTGCTCTATCTGTAAGTAATTGGTCGAGTGCTTCAGCTTGAGCAACTGTACGAGGGAAGCCATCAAATATAAAACCTTTTACGCAATTAGCCCTTTCCTCTAGTTTAGATGCAATCATTCCGATTACTACTTCATCTGGTACTAGGAGTCCTTGTTCCATATATTTTTTAGCTTCTAGTCCAAGAGGTGTTTCTTTTGCTTTTTGTTCACGTAGAAGATCGCCTGTAGAAATGTGTTCTAAATTGTATTTTTCAATTAATTTGGCAGATTGAGTGCCTTTCCCACTACCAGGTGGGCCGAAAAGAATTAAATTAAGCATGACTTGCGTTTGGATTTACTTTGAACTCGTTTAAAGTTTTTCTGCTGGCTTGGAAAATGGCTAATTTTACGTATTTCTGCGTTATTTTATTGGCCCGTAGCGCTGCTATGCACCTCAAAAATGCCTTGAACTACGAAAAATTAGCGGATTTTCAGCTTCACCATAAAACTTTAAACGAGTTCTCTTTCAAAAAATGATTATAAGGCTTAGGGATGGCAGCGGTATGTGGCGTCCATGCAGCGACTTACGTAGCTTAGTGATGCGATGGCTGGCTTTAGCAGACAAGCAGCACTTAGCGTAGTAGGAGCGGCATAGCCACATGAGAGCGGACAGCCCGACCCATTTCTTATTTTTCATCGGAGGGCGCACACATAGGTAGCGCCCCTACGGTCCGATGAAAAATAAGAAATGGGGAAGCCCCAAATTGAGAACAAAGATAGTTAATAATCGTTTAATTAGTCTTTTTACTAAAAAGTGCTAATCTTTCGTCTATTTTGGCTGTCAACCAGGATAAGACTGCGATTCTTTGTTCTTTTACTTTTTCTTTAAGTGTTTGGAGTTGTTCGGGTTCGTCTTGATATTTGAGTAATTCCTTCATGGCGTTGATAAGGTTGAGATATACATCTCGGTGTCCATCGGATATCAATTTGTTTCTTTTGATATAGATTTTGAAAGAACTAAATAGTGCGCTAAGTGCTTGATATTCATTTAGTTCATAGTAGACTCGGAGTAGTAGTAATCGGGAGTCGAGATTATAGATTAGGTCAGCAGTTGGCTCTACTTTATAGAGATATTCGTGAGCGGTTTGAAAATCATTTTTGTAAAAATGTAGGAGTGCCATATTATACATGACAGCATTATTTCGGTCTTCTTCTTTCACATCTGGGCCGTATTGTTGGATAAAGTTTTCTGCCCATTCATATTCTTTTACTAGGCATGCGATGGTATTAATATTTTTGAAATTATTAAAATTTAATTGTCCATTGAGTGAGATGAACCCACTTTCTATTGTGTTTCGATAGATATCGAAGAGTTCTTTTTGGAATTCTTGTTGTCCACTATTAATTTTTTTTACACAATAGTTGATGGCGAAGAGGAACATATTTCTTGATTCTTTGGGTGCGAAGCTTTTATTATGTTCTTGTAATAGGTCTTTAAGGATGAAGAAATGGCTTGTTTCTTCACTATTGGTAAGAGATTTAAAGATTTGGAAGTAAATTAGGATAGCAGGGTTGGTATCTTTGTGATAAAGATTAGACTCCACATAATCCACGATTTCGTTGAGTAGAGGGACTTGGTACTGTGTTGAAACAATATTTTGTCTATTATAGAGCTGGCAGCCGCTGCGAAGTTTTAGTAAAATAAAGCATTGATCGATGCATCTATCTAGTCTTTGTAGGATTTGATCAACTTCATTTTGGTTTTGTTTTTCTTTAAAGATGAATTCATTTTCTTCTTCTTCTAAAAGGTAGTTGTAATAGAAGAAATTGCTATCTTTATATGGATAGTTTTTGAGTTGTTTTCTGGCATCTCTCATGGAACTGTGAAATGGTTTTTCCAGTTTCCATTCATTATAGCATTGTAGTAGTTGGTGTTGTTTTAGTATCGGTTGCGCTTCTATTTGTTTGATGGCGATAAATTCCTCTATCATTTTGAGGAGATCGCTCATTAGGTATCCTATTTTCTTTTCATTATATGCCTTGTTTGGAAAGACAAAATTATAGGTTTTTTCTTTACTAAGTGCTTTTTTGTTGAAGAGTGGAGCAAATTTTTTGATATAGATGTAAGTTTTTACTAGTTCTTCACTTTTATTGAAGAATGGAGACATGAGGAAGTCCTCAAATCTTTTGAGATCTTTCTTAGTGAAGAATTTTAGTATGCTGATTAATTTACTGTTTTGCATTTTTGTATTGAGTGATATTCAAAATAATATATTACACAAGGGTTTTTATAGGTTTATAACAAATCAAAGCGTTTTGATTAGATAATTATTATTTATTAGCGCTGTAAATATATTGATTAAGTCAATAAATATAGTGTTTTCGTCGGAAAATAAAAAAAATGACAAAAAAAAGAAGATAAACCTTAAATTATTAGTTTGTTGTATAATAGGCTTGTAGAAGTGTTAAAATAAAATATGTATTATGGTAATACAGATGTAAATGCTTTATTTTGAGCGGAAAAATACTATATTTGTATTTGCAAATGCAGTTTACAATTTAGATATTTACTATTTAATTGGAATTGCATGAAATAATGAGGAAGTATACTAGTAAATAATTGATATTTAATTTTACACGAGTCTTGCTTATATGTTTTTGAATAGACACACAAATATATACACTAATTACCATCTTTGGATACCCTTTGTTTTTGTTTTGACCCTATTGAATTTAAGTTTATTAGGGCAAGTGCAAGCAGAAGATGATAGTGTGAATGCTTTTACGAGTGTACCTTTGGTTATAGATGCTTTATCTAATGACCAATCAGGTATCAGTGTATCATTGGATGCTGTTTCAGTAGTAGCTGAGAACGGTTCGGTGGTACTAAATGGGGATGGTATGTTGGAGTATTTGTCGGTCCCATTTTTTGTAGGGGAAGATTCCTTTAGCTATTGGGCTTGTGATGATGCAGGTAATTGTGATGAGGGCTTAGTTACTATTGATATTTCTTACTCTCCTTTTTGTACATCTCCAGCGACTCAGACTTATAACGAAATGATTTACACTCATTTTTGTGATGATGCCTCGGTATTAGTCATTCCAAGTGTGGGTTATGAGCTATTGCAGGGGCAAGTACGTAATTATATTTTGCATACTAATGATTTGTTGCATCCAGATGATGTATTTCATACTTCTTCGTCTTATGCGATACAATTGAATAGTGTCTCTAACTTATTGACTAATCAGTTATATTATGCTACGGTGGTAACGGGGCCAGATTCAGGAAATGGAGTGGTGGATTTAAATGATCCTTGTTCGAGAGCTTCTATGTCGATTCCTTTTATTGCTTTAGAGTGTTTAGAAGCAAACTATAGCATCTTGTACGAAGAAGGAGATGATTTCTATAGTGTTTTGTTGAGTCCAGCTGGTGGAATGCCTTTATATGAAGGTTCTGAATATCAAATATCAGGTGTTTGGACAGGGAATTTAGCTGCTGGTGAAACTATTGAGATAGAGATGCCTTTAGGCGATTGTTTTATATTTAATGTAGAAGATAGTTCAGGTGAAATCGTTTCGACTTTCTATACTTGTCCTCAAGTAAATGATGCTCAGGGGGCTTGTTTGCCTATTTATGCGGATGTTTCTAATTGCGATAGTCTTTCTTATAATGTCGTTTATCATTTGGATGAAGTATTAATGAATGACTTGGGATTAGATTTAGCGGATGATTTTGCTTTAGAGAATTGGAGTGACGATACCTTTATAGGGAATTATACCTTTGGTGATCTGCCGATTACTTTCGGTCCTTTTGACGTAGACTTTGGTAATGGTTATACAGATAAAACAAAGTGGTTTGCTATCGGTGATTCCTGCTGGTATTATTACGAGTTTGGTTCTGAAAGCTGTTTTCCGCTTCCAGTTCCTTCCACTTGTTTATCAAGTCCTGGTACTGTTGCGAGTGATACCTTATACGTTTGTGGAGATGAAACAATCACCATTGAGTCAGACGCACCCTATATTGGCCCAGGAGATTTCTTAACTTATGTCTTACACTCTGGTTCAGGAGATAATTTAGTCAATACCATTATCAGTAATCAGGATGGTGAGTTCAATGTAGATGATCATCCTAATATTCAAAAAAATCAAGTTTATTATATATCACCAGTGATTTACCCTTATGATCCGATCTTTCAGGCGGATTGTAGTGAGTCAGGAGTTGGTACACCAGTAGTTTTTGTAGATCCTCCAGTCTTTGATGTGGAAGATAATTTCTACTGCTATTGGACAACGGAAGATTGTGAGAATTTTGTAGAGTACAAAGAAATATTTGTCACGATAGATGGAGGTACCTTGCCTTATAGTTATGAGGGGAATATCAATGGTTCTCCAGTGAGTGGAATTACTTATGATGGGACAATCAGTTTGGGTACCTATATTGGTTTTGGTCCTGATATCAGAATCCATGTAAATGATGCAGAATATGAGTGCTCTTTTTATTATGAGAGCTTGTATAATTTCTGTACGCCTTTTGTAGCAGAAAATACTCCTTTCATTGGTGCTATGCCTAATGAACCTTTAGTGGCTTGTGCTGATGAGGCTATCAGTGGGATAGCGTCCTGTATCAATAATGTGTCGAGTAGTTTGCTAGTTGGTTATGTTTTACATAGCAGTCATAGCGGTGCTTTAGGAGAAGTCGTCGCAGTAAGCACTGATGGTACTTTCTACTCTTCTGATATAGGAGAGTATACTGGGCCTTTATATTTATCTGGAGTTATCATTAATAATACGGTTGATGGACTTGATATCTTACTGGATGATAGTTTAGAAGCTGGGGTTTATTCCGTAGCTAAAGGAACACCAGTGTTATTTTTAGAAGATAACTGTAATGTGATTGCTGGTATTGATGATTACTTTGATGCTTTATCCAGTACGGAGATAATTTTAGATGTATTGGCGAATGATTTTATTCCAGATAATATAGATGCTACGATCAGCGCTTTGGAAACAAACAGTTCTAATGGGACCCTTAACATAGCTGTTGATGGCTTAAGTTTGATCTATACAGCGAATGACTATTTTGAAGGAACTGATAACTTATCTTATATCCTTTGCGATACCAATGACCCAAATAACTGTGACACAGTAGAGGTGGTAATCAATGTAGCTTTTGCCTGTCCTTCTAATCCTGGTAGCATGCCTAGTGATATTATTCCTTTATGTGAAGGAGATGGTTTTGCAGTATCAAGTATGGGGGGACAATTAATTGCAGGAGATACTAAAGCTTATGTTTTACATACAGAGGAAAGTAATTTCTTAGGAGATGTCATTGCTATTTCTACAGATGGAAACTTTGATTATCCGGCAGAGCTTTCAGAGGGGGAAACCTATTATGTGTCAGCTGTAACAGGCCCAATGGATGCTAATGGAGAATTGGATTTAAACACTTCCTGTACAATAGTAGCTGAAGGTACACCTTTATATTTATTATCTTCATTAGAAATTTTATCTACTTATACCTATAATGGGTATGCAGTAACAGATTGTGGAATTACTCATTCTTATGATATAGCCTTATTTGTAGATGGGGGTTATCCTGCTTATAATAATGGGTATTATGAACTAAGTGGTGATATTAATGCAACAACTTTTGCCAATCAAGTAGTGAACGCAAGTGCAGAAGGAGATAACAATACAAGTGTTTCCTTTTCTATCTTAGATAACTTTGGTTGCTCAGCTGATTTTACAATAGATTTAACAGGCAATCCAACATTTCAATATGCTGATATAAGCTTGAATCAAACAAATATAAATATTAATGCAGCGACTGACTTTAGTGTTAGTACGGATTGTGTATTAGTAGAAGGATATACTGAATATCAAGTAGGTTACGCCTTATTTACGGATAGTAATGATTGGCAGTCAAGTGTCATCGCAATTAATGAAAATGGTAATTTTAGTGCAGAAGATTTAGGATGTAATAATGCATTTTATGTGATTGGAGTAATCAGTAATGGAAGTAGCCTTAATACAAATGATGTAATTACAACTTCGGCTATAGTACCTGTTACGATTAATGGAGGAGGTAGCTCACTAAGTGTAAGTAATAACTTTGAGTGTATTTCTGAGCAAAATGCTTGTGATTATATTACGGGTTTATCTCTTAGCTGGAATATTGAGAATGGCCAAGCTCCTTATGAAGTACTTTTTACTTTTGCTGGTGAAACAACGAGTTATTCTTTAGAATCTAATGAGTTGAATTTGGGTCCATATTATTATGAGTATGCTGCTGATTTGAATACGACCTATTCTATGTCAATTGTTGATGCATTGAACAATTGTTATGAAGTAAGTGATTTGCCAATTTATTGCGAATACAATCAAAATCCAACTTTCTTAGGCGATATTTCTAATGCTAATGATTCTTACTATTTATGTCCAGATGATACTCCACTTTCCCTTTCAGTAGATTGTATAGGAGAGTGGATGCCAAATGCCAATGAGTATGTATTAGCTTACATCTTACATACTGTTCAAGATAATAGCTTGGGTGATGTCATCAGTATCAATACGGATGGGATTTTTGCTTATGCTGATGGAATGAATAATATAGCTGAAGCGCTATTTATATCCGCAATTTATGCCCCTAATGATGGAAGTGGGAATCCACAATTGAACGACTTAGTAGCTCAAAATATTAGCTTTGGTCCAAGTATTACTTTTGTACAAAACTGTAATATTGTCAATGCTAATGATGATTTGCTTAATGTAATTATTGCTGAAGCAACAACAGTAGATCCGATTCAAAATGATACGGATGAGCTAGGACTAGGTTTAGAAATAACGGAAGTAACAACTGCGCCAAGCAATGGTACTTTTACTTTAGAAAATAATATAATTACTTATACCTCTAATGATGATTTCATAGGAGTAGACTTTTTGATTTATACAGTATGTAATGGAGAAGGATTCTGTGATAGTGCAGGAATCTATTTTCAAATTACAAGCTCTAATGTATCACCAGTAGCTACTGATGATATCGTATATATTGGTTATGAAGATGTCATGCCAAGCGATACCTTAATCAATATATTAGCCAACGATTATGATCCTAATAATGACTTATTAAGCGTTAATATCATAGACGAAAATGCTAACCTAATTAATAATAATGATGGTACCACTACTTATATTTTAAGTGGAGAAACGACAGAAGTATATACCTATGTGATTTGTGATGCAGGTTTACCAGTATATTGTGATACAGCAACTCTAAGTATAACAGTGGAAAATCTAAATGAAGCGCCAGTAGCCCTTGATGATGCGATAGAAATCGTTTATGATAATGCAGCTCCAGTTGATACTACTTTCAATATTCTTGCGAATGATTCGGATAGTAATGGAGATATTTTATCTGTATCAATATTAGAGGCTAACACTTTAGGTACAGTGCTTAATAATGAGGATGGTACGATCACTTATATAGTGAATGGAGAAACAGAAACAGCTGATATATTCGAATACGTTATCTGTGATGATGGAAGCCCTGCTTTATGCGATACTGCTAATGTTAGCGTAAACGTAAGTAATATCAATGAGGCACCCATTGCTGTAGATGATGTGTTGAGTGTAAGTTATGATAATGCTCCACCAACAGATTTATTAATTGAAGCATCTGCCAATGATAGCGATCCAAATGATACTGCTGCCGATTTGGTATGGAGTATCTTAACACCGCCATCCACTGGCGAAGCAATCAATAATAATGATGGCAGCTTTACTTATATGATAAATGGTGCAGGTTCCTTTAGTTTCACTTATACCTTATGTGATGATGCCACCCCAGCCTTATGCGATACGGCTACGGTAAATATAGAAATTCTAAACACGAATGAATCGCCTATTGCATTAGATGATGCGGTCAGTGTGAGTTATGATAACACACCACCAACCAATGTTTTAATCGAAGCATCTGCCAACGATAGTGATCCCAATGATACTGCTGCCGATTTGGTATGGAGTATCTTAACACCGCCATCTACTGGCGAAGTCCTTAATAATAATGGTAGCTTTACTTATTTCACAGATGGTGCTGGTGACTTTAGTTTCACTTATACTTTGTGTGATGATGGAACACCAGCCTTATGCGATACGGCTACGGTGAGTATAGAAATTCTGAACACGAATGAATCGCCTATTGCATTAGATGATGCGGTCAGTGTGAGTTACGATAATACACCACCAACCAATGTTTTAATCGAAGCATTCACAAATGATAGTGATCCAAATGATACCGCTGCCGATTTGGTATGGAGTATTTTAACACCACCATCCACAGGCGAAGCAATCAATAATAATGATGGTAGCTTCACTTATGTTACTGATGGTGCTGGTAACTTTAGTTTCACTTATACTTTGTGTGATGATGGAACACCAGCCTTATGCGATACGGCTACGGTGAGTATAGAAATACTCAATACAAATGAATCGCCAATCGCAGTCGATGATGCGGTTAGTGTGATCTATGATAATGCACTACCAACTGATGTTTTAATCGAAGCATTCGCAAATGATAGTGATCCAAATGATACAGCCGCCGACTTAGTATGGAGTATCTTAACACCACCATCTACAGGCGAGGCGATCAATAATAATGATGGTAGCTTTAGCTATATCACAGATGGTGCTGGTGACTTTAGCTTCACTTATACTTTGTGTGATGATGGAACACCAGCCTTATGCGATACGGCTACGGTGAGTATAGAAATACTCAATACAAATGAATCTCCAATTGCAGTCGATGATATCGTCAGTGTGAGTTATGATAATGCTCCGCCAACAGATATATTAATCGAAGCGTCCACCAACGATAGTGATCCAAATGATACAGCCGCCGACTTAGTGTGGAGTATCTTAACACCACCGTCTACAGGCGAGGCGATCAATAATAATGATGGTAGTTTTAGCTATATCACAGATGGCTCAGGCGATTTTAGTTTCACATATACTTTATGTGATGATGGTACACCAGCGCTTTGTGATACGGCAACAGTCAATATTGAAATCCTCAATACAAATGAATCTCCAATCGCAGAAGATGATGTGGTGAGTATTTCTTATGAAGATGCTCCTCCTACAACTTATAACATAATAGTCCTATCTAATGATAGCGACCCCAATGATGATATAGTAGATCTTACTGTTAGCTTATTAAGTGAAACAACACAGGGTACGATAGTACTTAATACAGATGGCACATTCACTTATACACTCAATGGACAAACGGAAGGTACAGCAGATGTATTCACTTACATCTTATGCGATGATGCCACACCAGCCCTTTGTGATACTGCTATGGTCGCAATAGAAGTAATCAGCACAAATGAATCGCCAATTGCTACAGATGATTACTTAACCATTACCTATTTAGATTATCCTCCAGTGGATACGCTAATCAATTTGTTAGCGAATGATAGTGATGCTAATAATGATGAATTAAGTGTCACTATTCTATCTCAAAATGGAGTAGGGGCAGCAACTAATAATGGAAATGGTACACTGACTTATACGCTTAATGGTTTAACAGATGCACCAGACTTAATCACCTATGTGCTTTGTGATGATGCAATACCGAGCTTATGTGATACGGCTGATCTCTATGTAGAAGTAATCAGCTTAAACGAAGCACCGATTACAGCTTCAGATAGTATTTATTTGACTTACTATACGGATGCAGAATTACCAGAAGCCATCACTATTGATGTGTTGGCTAATGATAGCGATCCAAATGATGATGTCTTAATAGTTGGTGTGACAACTCAGCCAAATATAGGAAGTATCGCTAATAATGGTGATGGTACGATCACCTATACCGCTGCTGATGGTAGTGATGGCAGTATGATCATTGCCGACTTAAGCGTCTGTGATGATGCCATACCTGCGGCTTGTACAGATAGTGAAGTGTACATTATGCTTTGCCCAATGGAAGTCCCAGTAGCTACTATTATAGAGGAGGAAATTATGCAAGGCTCAGAAGCATTATATAATTTAGGCTTAGCAGATACAGAGTCTTTATACGACTTCATCATTAATACACAGCCTGAACATGGCGAAATTAGTTTGTCAGGAGACGGAGCGGTTTATTATGAACCTTATGATTATTTCTATGGTAATGATAGTTTCACCTTCACTTTCGCCACTTATGAAAACTTTGATAATTGCCCAATCGTTGATCAACTACAATATGAGGTCGAAGTAACAGAAAACTGCGAAACATGGTCTTGTGTATGGCCAGGTGATGCCAATAATGATGGCTTGGTAAACAATCATGATTTCCTTTCTATTGGAGTAGGATACGACTATACAGGAGATACTCGTTGGCAAGCATCCCTTGATTGGGAAGAACAAGCTATTCCAGATTGGGACGGCAATTTTGAAGATGGAGATAATCACAAACATGCTGATTGTAATGGTGATGGAGTGATTAATCACGATGATATGTTGGCCATCGTAAGTAACTACAGCTTCGTACATGGCAAAACGGGTGATGAAGAATCAGACGAACCAGAAACCGTCATCTATTTTGAGACGATCAATGAGACCATCAATGCCAATGATACAGTCTTTATGCGTATCATGTTAGGCTCTGAAGAATATCCAGCAGAAGATATTTATGGGATCTCATTTAGTGTCAACTATGATAGTACAATGGTAGTCGAAAATTCCTTTGAAGTAGACTGGGAAGGTTCTTGGTTAACTGAAGGTACCACTGATATTTCCTACTTCAATAATTTTATAGATGACCAACAATTAGACTTTGCACATGGCCGTACAGATCACGAAGAAGTGTCAGGTATAGGTCAAGTAGGTACCTTATCCTTCACGATTACCTCAGTAGATAATTTAATCGGTAAAACGGAAGAAGGCATTGCCTCATTAGTCATGGACTTCAATAGTATATTAGCCATAGATCATCTCGAAAACGAAATTATTGTTTACGGAGAGGCAGATACTACAGAAATTGTCGGTATAGAAGACTTCGTCTATTTGGACAATAACGAAAAAATAGAATTCTATCCAGTGCCAAGTCAAGACGTCTTATTCATAGAATCGACTGATATTAACTTAAAAGAAATAGATGATTTATTCATCACCAATATCGCTGGACAACAAATTCCAGTGAATATAGTCACTCAATATAGCCACCGCATTCAGCTCAATATGAGTGCATTCAATGCAGGCGTCTACTTCTTACACCTGCAAACAGACTCAGGCATCCTCACTAAGCGAATCCTAATATCTAAGTAAATTCGTTAGTGAAATAGAAGAAATAAAATGAGCCAAATTAAATGCCATATTTTTGTCTGTTTTTAGGCAAAAAAATGTTTCATAGCAGGGCTATGAGACCATTTTTTTAACGAAGAAACAGGCAAAAAGATAAGGCTTAATGGTTCAGTTTATTTATTTTGTTTCACTTAGTTAGTAGAATAGTATATTAGTTAATTAGTAGCATCTAATTAACCGATATACTAATCTGCTATTTTATTATCTGGGGCTTCCCCTTCGGGTCGGGCTGTCCACTCTTATGTGGCTGTTCGGCAGCTACTTCACTAAGGCATCCTTGTCTGCCTTTCAGGCCAGCCTACGGCTACCTAAGTTCCGTAAGCTCCCTCTCGACGCCACATACCGTTCCCATCCCTAAGCCGAAAATAACAACAAATGATGAACGGAATAACTATAAATTTCTAGGTAACCCTCTTCCCCAAATCTCGATAAGGTAGTATCGTGACTTGATAATCATCTTCATAAATCTTTTTGCCAGGAAGTTTCTTACTATAGATTCTTTCGACAATAACATGATGATCCTCTAAAATTCTTGCCAGTTGATTCATATTATCAATATAAACTTCCGCACTGTCCTTGAACCAAGAAGTGGCTGATTTAGCCTTTTGTCTATTGCGTTTATCTTGGTAGTAATCAGGAATAGGAAGCTCATGATCAAACCAATGAATTAATTTCTCAATTTGCGTTTGATCTTCTTTAGATAAAACAGCATGTTTTTTCAAGTACTCGGCAGCACTAAAGAATCCTAATTCCTCTTGTTCTTTTTCTTCATTATAATATTGGGCTAAATATCGTAGATACATGATAAGCAATTTATGTGGCAATTGAATGTCTATAGTTTACGCAAAAATAAAAGAACTATATAGGAGAATAGTTCCCGATTTTTTTATTTCTCAACAATACTATTTGAAATCAATTCTATTGCCAAATTTGGGGAACTT
>JAHDDN010000464.1 GCA_020629335.1 Chitinophagales bacterium
TTTATGGCAAAGATATAGATTATATCAATGTTCTCAGTGCTGCCCAACGATTACCAATGATGGCGAGTCATCAGGTCGTGATTGTCAAAGAAGCCCAAAGGATGCGGGATATTAATGAGTTAGCTGCTTATGCTGCTAAGCCAGTCAATAGTACTTTATTGGTCATCGTCCATAAGCATAAAAAACTCGATAAGCGAACCAAGCTATCTAAAGCGTTCAATAAGAACGGGGTCGTATTGGAAAGCAAGAAGATGTACGATAATCAAATTCCTCAATGGATGGAGCGCTATCTGAAAGGAAAAGGATATAAAATCAAACAAGAAGCGATCCAGCTCCTTTCCGAATCTTTAGATAGTAATCTCTCCAAAATCACCAATGAATTAGACAAACTCATTCTGAATACACCCAAGGATAAGGTCATTGATAAAGGGGATATTCAACATAATATAGGAATCAATAAGGATTATAATGTCTTTGAATTACAAAAGGCATTAGGCTTAAGAGCAGTCGAGAAAGCATATCAAATTGTCAATTATTTTGGAAATAATCCCAAAGCGGCCCCAATTCCTATGCTTTTAGGGAGTTTGTATAACTATTTTGTGAAAGTTTATATGCTGCATTATAATGCTCAAAAAGGGGATGCAGATTTAGTGCGTATCTTAGGAGTACGTAATTATTTCTTGAAAGATTACCGAATGGCTGCCCGAAAGTATTCTTTGGCTCAAAGTAAAAAAATTCTCCAATTATTACATCGTTATGATCTACATTCTAAAGGTATCGTAGGGAATAGCCAAACACCGCCTGGAGAACTCCTTAAAGAGTTAGTATTCCAAATACTTCATGCCTAATTAAACGATGAACGGATTAAATCGACAACATTTAAAACATAATCCCACCTATCCTCAGATTGATTCCCATTGTTACAAAGGTTGAAGTACTATTAGAGCCCTTCAATTCATTCACGAAGTAATAACGAGCTTCTGGTAGAATATTGACTAATCTATCACCTACACGTAATTCTATACCAATACCTGCTATAAATGCGTGATTACTAGTATAAAGTGATTGCCCAACAGATCCCTTATCATTATAAATTTGTCCTCCTCCATTACTATAGACTCTGATCTCCGATGAGTTTCCAAATTGATAAGCATAGGCGTACCCCAAGGTCAAGTGAATACCACTATCTAATGTTCTGCTCAAAAAGAATCGAGTCTTCAAAGGAACTTCCCAATAATGCCGTTTACCTATATAATTGAAATAACTACCACCTCCTACTGAAGCCAAAGTAGCTGCATCGCTGGAGTTGGATGTTTTATAACCAACACGAGTATAATTGAAGCCTAAAGAAACACTCATTTTATAGGCAATATAAGAATCCATATAGATTCCATAACTATAGTTATAATGCCGCTCATTCCATATTACACCACCATTAGTAGGGTTAAAAATACGAGTTGAGTAGAAAGAACTATGGTCTATACCTACAGAGGTGTATTGAAATTGGGCATCTGCCAATAATGGTAAAATGAGTAATAAAGGAATTAATAAAAACTTTTTCATTGGGCCATGTTTTGTCTTTGTTAAAAAGGCCATCTAAGGCTTTCAAAGTATGCAATATACGCCTTTAATCCCCTAAATTTAAAAAAATATATTTGTATTCTGCTGTTTCATCACTGATAAAAAATAAACCTTTCAATTAATCGTCTCTTCTTTACAAAAAAAAAGCCATTACACATTGCTGTGTAATGGCAAAGATTAGCTCTCTTTAAGGAGTATCTGATGTGCCCGGGGTGGGACTCGAACCCACACGTCGTTGCCAACACAGGATTTTGAATCCAGCGCGTCTACCAATTCCGCCACCCGGGCTAATAAAGTTATTTGGATAAATCAATTATCTCAATAACTACTTACTCGTCTCGGAGGGCAAAAGTAAGCAATTCATTGCAAACTTTAAAACCCTTTTAGAGCTTTTTTATTGACTCTTTTATTCTTGTAAGATATTTCTTTTGATAATAATAAGCTTTTACCTTTAAAAGCTCTGATTCAGAAGTTGTATCTTCCTGATAATCGGATAGGATATTAGCTACTTCAGCTAACAAATTAGCCTCTATTTGCGCCACCTCCTCTTGCGTTTTTTGTAAAGCCTCCACATCAGGCTCCATTTGTAATTCCATCAATGCCTCATTAATCTCCATCATTTCCATTAAGAAGGAGGGAGGCAACTGGTATTTCTCATTCTCTTCGAGTAAACCTCTCAATTCCAAGACATACTTCATTCGCCTATCAAAGTGATTCAGCGTTTTATAAGCCTTATTATTAAAGGTCGCCAGTTCTAAGACCTGCATTTGGATTTCCTCAGATTCCTGTGCGAAAAAATCAGGATGAAACTGCTTACTATAAGCATAAAACTGTTGCTTTAGCGCATCAAGATCAGGCTCAAAGCTCACAGGAAGCTCATAAAAAGCAAAGTAGTGGTCAGTATTAAAATCTAACATAATGGTTCAATTTATAAATTTCTGACAGTAAAGTTGCAGTATTTTTTCGATTATACAAGGCATTTTTGAGGCGCATAGCACCGCTACGGAACGAAAAAATAACGAAGTAGAATCGAAAAAAGGCCAAACTTGAACTGTCAAGAGTTTATAATTTGAGCCATAACCATCTACCAACCAAATATTGCGTAAATAATATCCTTTCCTATCGCAAAGAGCATTAACGGCAAAAGTATCATCAAGCCAAGCATTTGCGCCTTTTCCATAAAGTCATCACTCAATGGCCTACCAATGACCAACTCTACTAAGATAAACATCATATGGCCACCATCTAAAGCAGGAATTGGCAAGATATTCATAAAGGCCAAAATAAAGGATAATAAACCCGTTATTTTCCAAAAACGCTCCCATACCCATACACCGCCATAAATCTTACGTGCAATCCCGATAGGACTTTGTACGGATTCTACTGGATTAATATCTCCAGTAAACATCTTACCAATAGCCAAGGCATTATAATAAACACTTTCCCAACCTTCTTTCATACTATACTTCACGGCATCACCAACCCCATAATTCGCTAAGGTATTGGCCGCTTTAGCATTGAATTTAGGAGCAAAACCTAACTTCCCAGCAGTATCTACCTTAGTCGTTAAAACCTTAGAAGCACCCGCTCTTTCTACCTCTATATTAACCTGCCCATTCTTATTACTATACAGCTCCGATTTTAAAATGCCATAGTTCGTGACTGACTTACCATTGACTTTCCGTATAATATCTTCCGCTTCTAATCCAGCCATATCGGCATAAGAACTATCCAATACACCCAATACTTCCACTTGATGTTTCATCGGCTCAAATAGCCATTCACCAGCTCGCTTAAAATAACCATCCGTCAATGGAATATCCAAGACTTTCCCATCTCGCTCTACCTTCATATCTGCTCCAAAGAAGATCCCGAAAGTCTTGTAATCCTTAAATCGACCAGGCGTTTTACCATTGATAGCCAATAGCTTATCACCCGTCTTCAAACCCATATCTTCAGCCAGGTCAAAGGCATAAATTTCCTGTGGTTCATTGACCTGAATATAATCCTTCTCATAGCGCATAAACACAAAAGAGAAAATCATAACACCCAGAATCACATTCATCACAATACCTGCTATCATCACAATAAATCGCTGCCATGCGGGTTTCGATCTAAACTCCCACTCTTGCGGTTCCTGCTTCAACTGATCCTTATCCATCGACTCATCTATCATCCCTGCTATCTTTACATAACCACCCAGAGGTAGCCATCCTATTCCATATTCCGTCTCCCCAATCGTCGTGCTCCACAATTTTTTACCCCATCCATCAAAGAAAATATAGAACTTATCCACTCGCATCCCAAATGCCTTGGCCGCCAGAAAATGTCCTAACTCATGTATAAAAACCAAAATAGATAAACCCAATACCAATTGAGCGATCATCGTTAATGTTGCCATATATTTATGTCTTAATTTTATTATTTTTAATCAATCCTTCTTTCCCCTAAATTCTAGGATATAGTCTCTGACTCTGCCTCTTAGGGTTTGTCCCTTTTATACTACTTAACTATTTTGGGGCTTCCTACTGCGCTCGTAATGCGAGTGTGCAGCTCGAATCAATATTCATCATTCATCATTATGCATTAATCATTGCAAGCGAAGCGCAGCAGTCGGGCTGTCCGCTCTTATGTGGCTATGTGTCAGCTACTACGCTAAGGCATACTTGTCTGCCCTTCGGGCCAGCCTGCGTCTACCTAAGCTACGTAAGCAGCCCCATTACGCCACATACCGCTACCATCCCTAAGCCGAATTCCTTAACGTTTTAACTGATTAAAGTTGAAACGTTTTAACAGAAGAATACATTTCCCAAAACTGTCATCCCGAGCG
>JAHDDN010000465.1 GCA_020629335.1 Chitinophagales bacterium
CAAGAATCCGTATAAAATCCGCTTAATGATAAATGAAATCAATGTGCTGTGTTTTAATTTTAATAAATTTCCCTACTATTTTCCGTAAAGACGCGTACTCGCGTCTCATTGGAGTGGTTTTACAAAAGGTCCCAAATTATTGTAGGGGCCGAGCTATGTGTCGGCCCTATTGCCCATATGCGTCATAATTCGGGGTGCTTGTTTAACCTAAGGCAACGCATCTAACGCAGGCAGATGATTGTGGTGAAACTTACCCACTATCTTACAATCTCTCACTACCGTTAATCCTGGATTAGATCGGTTCATCGTCTTAATAGGCGTTGCATCTAAATTGTAGAACTCATAAGCCCCATTTGCTTTAGGAACCGCTTCATTTAATAAAGAACCTGTCAATCCAACTACTTCTATTCCTTTTGCTTTAGCCTGTTTAGCTAATTCATTGATACGATCAAAGCCCTTCTTAGAAGATTTCTCAACATTATAACTGGAAATGAATAATTGAGTCCCCTTACGAGCTAATATATCATCCGCATAATCTTCGCCATCGCCATCAGCAATGATAAAGTCCTTGATCTTAGGCTCTTCAGGCTCTCTAATGACCTGTGTTTGATTTTCTGCAAACTCCCAGTTCTTATCTTCCCAAAGTCTGGAAGCCGTAAATTCCTCACTGGTCATTTTCTTTGTTTCACCAGTGTTTTTGTTTTTATAGACTAAATATACCAAAGATTCTCCAGGATCAAGCCCCTCTAGTGATTTTCCTTCACAAAGGTCAGTACCAATACTATAGGCTCTAAAATCAACAACTGGTAGATTCCACACATTTTTCATGGAGAATAAGAAGGTCAATAGGGTTAGAACACCCAATATACCTAAGCCAATTTTATTCTTAAATAATAGGTAAATCTGTTTGTGTAAGCCCATGATAAGTATAATCAAACCCATTAAGACTATATCTTTAATGAAAGACTCATAGGGCTTTAACTTTACAAAATCCCCAAAACAACCACAATCTGTTACCCGCATATTAGAATCCACGAAACTTCCCCACTTAGAAAATTCAAAGAAGGTTGCATCTTTCGGAACATAGCCCGTCAAGAAGGTGAAGCCTGTTAGGAAGGTAAAGAAAAGGGTTAGGCCAAAATACAAGAATAGAGTACTTTTCTTAAGCGTCCCCAAAATCATGGAAAAACCTAAAACAATCTCTAAAACAATAGTAAAGACCGCAACAGGTAAGGCAATACTGATCATAAACTCCCAAAAAAAGGAAAAAAACGAAAAGTGCTCCGTAAATACACCAAAATAATCTTTGATCTTAATCTCGGTGCCAATGGGGTCTATCGCCTTTACTACACCCGAAAATATAAAAAATGTACCTAAAAAATTTCGTAAGTAAGCCATCCCCCAATTATCAGGCTTCTTGATCAAAGCACTAATAATTGTTACCGCTATGGCTAATACGGCTATCAATCCTACAAGGGAATATAAATTCATAATTTAGTATTTTAGATTTATCTTGTGAGTGAATTATGCCCACAAAACTACTATGTTTTTAGTTACAAAACTAAATTCTTAGTTTAAAATAAAGTTAATGAAGGTTAAAAGTACATTTTTTCCTCAAAATACCACATTAAAAGTGGCTGGAAAAATCATAGATTTCTCCAAAGTGTACATTATGGGTATTTTGAACCTAACTCCAGACTCTTTTTATGATGGTGGACACCATAATTCAGTAGAGGGAAGTCTTCGACAAGCAGCTAAAATGATAGAGGAAGGAGCAGATTGGATTGATATTGGAGGAATGTCATCACGTCCTAATGCAGAGATCATATCAGTAGAGGAGGAGCTAAAAAGAGTGATGCCGAGTATCGAGGCTATTGTCAAAGAATTTCCAAATGCTATTTTGTCTATAGATACCATACATGCTAAGGTAGCCAAAACCGCAGCAAAGGCAGGAGTAGGCGTGATTAATGATATATCAGGGGGAAATTTAGATGAAAATATGTTAGAGACTATTGCTGCTCTAAAAATGCCTTATATCCTCATGCATATGCGTGGAACACCTTCTACGATGACAAAACTCAACCATTATGATGATTTAACAGATGATATATTGGACTACTTCACTCAAAAGTTAGTACATTTGGACAAAATCGGAATACGTGATGTTATTATTGATCCTGGCTTTGGTTTTAGCAAAAATATTCCACAAAATTTTGAATTAATGCGAAATTTAGACGCATTCAAAGTTTTAGGAAAGCCACTATTGGTAGGCATCTCTCGTAAGTCAATGATTTGGAGGAGTTTAGGCATTACCCCTAAAGAAGCGCTCAATGGAACCTCTGTGCTGCATACACTTGCATTACAGAAAGGAGCCAATATATTAAGAGTACATGACGTAAAGGCCGCCAAAGAAGTCATTCATTTATTCAATCTATATAATCAATGATCCTAGCCTTTAAAATAGGATTTTTAGAAATCACTTTCTTAGATATGCTCGACATACTCATGTTCGGGATATTAATGTATGTGATCTATAGACTGCTAAGAGGTGGTTTAGCCTTCAATATTCTCATTGGTCTATTCATCATTTATTTGATTTGGAGAGTGGTTTCCGCTTTAGGCATGACCCTTTTGGCCAGCGCCTTAGGACAATTCATTGGTGTAGGAGGAATCGTACTCGTCATCATATTTCAACCAGAAATCAGACGATTTCTAACCTTATTAGGAAAGGGGAGTGGAATCGGAAGAGATAATTTTATTCGTCGCCTCTTTAATAGCGATCTAGAAACAAATGCTAATATCACCCACATTAGCCAAGAATTAGTCAATGCCAGCCAAAAAATGTCGGCCTCTTTTATAGGAGCCATTATGGTCTTAGCTGACAGTTCGGAAAAAGCCTTCTTTGCCAATACAGGAGCCATCATTGATGCCCAGATTAGTAGTAGGCTTTTACTCAGTATTTTTGCTAAAAATTCACCATTACACGACGGCGCAGTCGTCATTATCGACAATAAAATATATGCGGCTGGTTGCGTATTGCCCGTATCAGAAAATCCAGACTTACCTTCCCATCTTGGACTTCGCCACAGAGCAGCCGTAGGTATCAGCGAGCAAATAGATGCTACCGTCATCATTATTTCAGAAGAAACAGGCCATATCTCCATTGCTTACAAAAGCAATATCAATATAAATGTTAATGAAGAAGAAATTGAAGAGGCACTCGAAAAAGCCTTAGGGACCGAAGCCCCTAAAGACGAAGAGAAATCAAGCGATAAAAAATCAGCCTAATAATTATTCCCCTTCTTTTACGAGAGCCCAGATAGATTTACTTCTTTTGCTTCTTCTCAAACTCCTTGATAATCTCCTCAGCAGACTTACCCAAGTTATTCAAAGAAAACTGCACATCATCCGACAATTCATGCTTAGGATACTTGCTCAAAAATAATTCATAAGTTTCCTTCGCCTTTGCCTCATTCTTCATATCCTCTTCATAAGTAAAACCCATCAAAAATAAGCTATGAGGTGCCTTTTCATAATCAGGATAATTATCACAAATTTGCTGATAATGCGCAATCGCACTCTTATAATCCTTCATCGTACGCTCAATCTCCGCCGCCTTAAATAAATAAGAGGGGGCTTTTGCTTCCTTCGGATACTCCTTCGCAAAGGTCTTATAACCCTCTAAAACATTAAGCGCTTCAACATTCCCTGGATTAATATTTGTATAGTTTTTGTAAAGCTTATCTTCAGACTCCTTAATCTTTGATAACATATCATTGGCAGCTAAACCATTATATTTGGCTACCGTCTTTTTAGCAGTATTTTTTGCAGCCGAAGTCACCGAATTAGCAGCATCAGATGAAGCATTCGCATTATTAGATGCCTTTTCACCTCCCTGACTGCAACTAATTGTCAAACTAACAGTCAAAATAAAAACAAGAAAATTAAACAATCTCATAAAATATCATTTTTATAGTTAAATTGGGGCTTCCCCTTTCTAATTTTTTCATCGGCCCGTAGGGGCGCACCTATGTGTGCGCCCTCCGATGAAAAAATTAGAAAGGGTCGGGCTGTCCGCTCTTATGTGGCTATGCCGTTCCTACTCTGCTAAGGTCTGCTTGTCTGCCCTTCGGGCCAGCCATCGCATACCTAAGCGCCGTAAGTCACCGCATAAACGCCACATACCGCTACCATCCCTAAGCCTATTCTGGAGTATGATAGTCTCTAAGTAGTAAGTACTTCAGTTCATTATCTGTTCTAAAAAACAAAAAACAAACATACTAATTACTAATATACTAACTACTAACGAACTAATATACTAATTCAAAATAAACTCCAAAATAAGACTTATTATGAAAATATCTGCATTTATCCTTGCTGTTTTTATA
>JAHDDN010000466.1 GCA_020629335.1 Chitinophagales bacterium
AAAACTTTTTACTCTCTGTATTACTCTTACGCCACTTCCACTGTAAAGGTTACAAAACTATCTTTTAATTTTTCGACTATTTTTTTTTAGTTTTTTTTCAAAAAAAATATTTTAAGCTAAGATGCTCAATGATAAACACATACACATAACAAAGGCATTAAACTAAAAATTAATCCCTCCAAAACGTAACTTTTTCCGTGACTTCATTTTATCTTTGGCGTATAATAAGTGTACTTAACGCAACACACACTATTTTATATTTAACACCTTTTTACTCTACACAACTATATTGGTTTTAAGCTAATACACACGACACACTATTAATTTTCTAATTATTTATCTCTTTAAACCAGTTATTATGACTAATTTAAATTCATTCGCTCAATTCGAAATCAACAATCAAGAAGCTCAAAATACTCAAGGTGGTAGAAGAGTCGTTTTTTTTAACGTTTCTACTTATACTGTTCAGCACTTCTTTGTTCCTAATAATGCACCAACTCCAGCAACAACTCAATCAGTTAATTTATTAAGTCAGCCTCAGCAGCAAGATCAGACAGAAATTGCTTATGCTGTTACTTCTCCATTCAGTGAAATGTTACAAGCTGACTAAAATTATTGCATTTCTATATTTTCCGATATTATTCTACACTTTGCTTTACAAAAGCAGTACTAAGTAATGAGTTTTATACTCTTTCAGATAGAAGGTGTATCTCATTATCATCAAAAAATAAAATTATTTTTCGTTTCGGTATTTAGGTCAAAATCGATTTATTTTTAAAATACATTGTAATTTTATGTACAAGGTATAAAGCATGAATGAAAAAGGGCTTACGATTTTCGTAAGCCCTTTTTATTTTTGTCTTTAGTATTTAGACTAATTCTCCGAGAAGTAATCTTTTGCTTCCTTAATATTCTCTATTACTAATTCCCCATTTTGTGCATCCGCTACGATCAGCTTATCCTTCTGAATGTTTCCACTTAAGATTAATTTAGATAATTTATTGACCAAAGATTTTTGAATGACTCGCTTTAATGGGCGAGCGCCAAATTGTGGGTCAAATCCGACATCCGCTAACCAATCTATAGCTGCTTCAGTTGCTTCTAACTGCATTCCATTATCATTCAATAAGCCATTGAGATTTTGTAACTGGATCTTGACAATTTCTCTAAGCTCTTTCTTATTCAAAGGTAAGAACATTAAGGTTTCATCAATTCTATTTAAAAACTCTGGTCGCATACGCTGCTTGAGTCTCTCAAACAACTGAACCTTAGTCGTCTCATAAGTTGTCCACAAATCCTCTTCTTTAACTCCATCAAAATTAGCTTGTATAATATCTGCTCCTATATTAGAAGTCATGATGATAATACTATTCTTGAAGTTAGCTACTCGTCCCTTATTATCTGTCATATGGCCATCATCTAATACTTGCAATAAGATATTAAATACATCTGGATGGGCCTTCTCTATCTCATCTAATAAGATGACTGAATAAGGCTTTCTTCGCACAGCCTCTGTTAATTGACCGCCTTCATCATAACCTACATAACCTGGGGGTGCTCCCACTAATCGAGATACAGCATGTTGCTCTTGATACTCCGACATATCAATTCGAGTGATAGCCGATTCATCATTGAATAAATAGTCTGCTAATGCTTTGGCTAATTCCGTTTTACCGACTCCTGTCGTTCCTAAGAAAATAAAAGAGCCTATTGGTTTATTAGGATCATGCAAGCCTGATCTACTTCTACGAACGGCATCCGCAACGGCTGTGATCGCTTCCTCTTGTCCTACTACTCGCTTATGGAGTTCTTCTTCTAATCGCAATAGTTTTTCTCGCTCTCCCTCCATCATTCTGGTCACTGGTACAGAAGTCCACTTTGAAACTACTGATGCTATATCCTCGGCATCTACTTCCTCCTTCACCATACGAGCCGCACTGTCCATATCCTTCAACTTATCCCCTAATTCTACTAGCTTATTTTCGGCTTCTTTGATTTTTCCATAACGAATCTCTGCTACCTTTCCATAATCCATCGCTCGTTCTGCTTGCTCTGCTTCAATTCTATGCGCTTCTATTTGACGCTTCGTATTTTGAATTTCATCTATGACATCCTTCTCTGCTTTCCATTTCGTATAAAGCTGATTCTTCGACTCATTTAAAACCGATAATTGCTCATTAAGCATTGATAATTTCTCTTCATCATTTTCTCGCTTAATCGCTTCTCGCTCAATTTCTAATTGACGAATCTTACGCTCTATTTCATCTAATGCTTCTGGCATAGAATTCATCTCCAAACGCAATTTAGCCGCCGACTCATCTATCAAGTCAATCGCTTTATCTGGTAAAAATCGCTCCGTAATATAACGGTTCGATAATTCAACCGCAGCAATAATCGCTTCATCTCGGATTCTAACCTTGTGATGATTTTCATATTTCTCCTTCAATCCTCTTAATATAGAAATAGAATCTTCTACAGAAGGTTGATCTACTATGATCTTCTGGAATCGTCTTTCTAATGCCTTATCCTTCTCAAAGAATTTTTGATATTCATTTAATGTCGTGGCGCCAATAGCTCTTAGTTCTCCCCTTGCTAAAGCTGGCTTCAGTATATTCGCCGCATCCAATGCGCCATCCGTCTTGCCTGCTCCAACTAAAGTGTGAATCTCATCAATAAACAGAATAATACTGCCATCAGACTCATTCACTTCCTTAATAACTGCCTTCAATCGCTCCTCAAAATCGCCTCTATATTTTGCTCCTGCCATCAAAGCTCCCATATCCAAACTGAATATGATTTTGTGCTTTAAATTTTCAGGCACATCACCTTTGATAATACGATGAGCAATGCCTTCTACGATAGCCGTTTTACCCACTCCAGGCTCTCCTACCAAAATAGGATTATTCTTGGTTCTTCGAGATAGGATGTGTAGTACTCTTCTAATCTCTTCATCTCGACCTATCACTGGATCTAATTTTCCTATATTGGCCAAATCATTCAGATTATGCGCAAACTTATTCAGTGCGTTATATTGATTCTCGGCAAACTGATCCTGTACCTTACTTCCCTTTCTCATATCGGCTATGGCAGTTTTCAAATCTTTTACCGTAGCGCCCATATCCTTCAAGATTCGAGCAGCTGTACTCTTATTCTCCAATATACTCAACAAGATATGCTCTACCGAAACAAAATCATCTCCAAAATCCTTCAGCATACTTTCTGCATGAAGCATCACCTTATTGGTATTTTGTGATAAATACTGTTGGGTATCTCCTGTTACTTTAGGCATTTTATCCATCTCACGATCTAATACCTGTTGCAGTAACTCGATCTGAATCCCTAATTTTTTCAAAAGATAGGGTGCCACATGCTCATCTGCCTCCAACAATCCTTTCAATAGATGCACCACTTCTATATTGGTGTGTTTACGCTCAAAAGCTATTCGCTGGGCACTTGCCACCGACTCTTGAGCCTTCACTGTTAACTTATTGATATTCATATTTAGTGTTTATTTTAAAATTACTATAATAATATCAATTCATATGCCTATTACATTTTTCTGCAAAAATGACATACTCAATAATCAATCAGCCGACTATCTGTCAATTACTTATAAATTATACTGTCATATATGCGTCTCAAATCAAGTATGGCTGTCAAAAAGGCACTTCTTTTTAATAGGAGAGACCGCTGCGCTTCGCTTGTTGTGAGATGTGAGACCGTTCGCTGCGCTCACTGTCAGATGAGAGATCGGCTGCTGTACAGCCTGTCAGATTTTTTATCCCAAAACCATGTAGGGGCAGACCTATGTGTCCGCCATCTTGAGGAAAGTGATACCATTAACAATCACAAGCGAGACGTTTGCGATAGATAAGGTTTCGTGTCATTCTGAGCGAAGCGAAAGAATCACTTGATACGACTTCTCTAAAGATTAAGCAAGCAGTAGGCAAGCACGGCTCATACCACCGACCATAACAAAAGGAATACAAGCAAACCCCGACTGCTTTAGCAGGAGGGCGGTGGGCCAGCATTTTCACCCAGCCCCTTTCGGCTAAAGCCTCAAGCTAGTACAGCAGTCCTCAAGTTGTGGTCGGTGCTTTTATCCCGACTTGCAAAGAAGATTGCATTTTACGAACCATTCCCTGTCAAGTGATTCTTTCACTTCGTTCAGAAAGACAATCCCGTGGACGTTACGGTGCAACGTCCCTACTACCCACTACCCAAAAATGCGCAAGGGATGGGAACGGTATGCACCGTCCATGCTGCGACTTACGGAGCTTAGGCAGACGCAGGCTGGCCACGCAGTGGCAGACAAGTATGCCTTAGCGAAGTAGGAGCAGCATAGGTGCATAAGAGTGGACAGCCCGACCCTCACCGAGCGA
>JAHDDN010000467.1 GCA_020629335.1 Chitinophagales bacterium
GGGGGTTCGAATCCCTCCTCTTCCGCGTTATCTTATAAAATGCCTCTATACTTAATGTTTAGGGGCTTTTTTATTAAGTATATTTTATATTTTAAGATAATTAGTAAGCATTTGGTAAGCATACATATTTCAAAATATTGCTATGTTTACCAATAGTCAACCGACCTTTATAGTATGAAAACTTTATTCTACATACAGAAAAGAGATGGCTATTTGATGTGCCGCTTTACTAATCACCAAGGAAAGCGCAAGGCTATTTCTACCAAATTGATACCCAGAAACTGGAATCAAACCCTACAGTCATCTAAAAATGATCCAGAAGTAAACAAGACTGTTAGAATATGGCAGGAGATCGCAGAAAATAGCAGCTCATTTGAAAGCCTAGTTAGAAAACTAACCTATAAATCAAAATCTATCTTATTAACCGAATTGGTTGATACATACATCAGTTATCGAAAACAGTTATCAGACGGCACTAAAGAAAAATACAGAGGGTTTAAGGAAATATGTATTGATATTGAAATAGACCAGATTGATAAGCGATATGTCATGGAGCTTTACAATAAGTTCTTAACTCATATGAATGAAAACAGTGCTGCCAATAGAATGAAGCAACTATCTTTTTTTCTAAAATTCGCTGTTGATTTTGATTATATTCCTAAAAACGTAGTCTCTGGAATGAAATTCAAAGTGCCAGATAAAGAAATTCAGTTTTTAAGTAGAGAGGAATTAGATATAATCGAGAATAAAGATATGATTGGACGTCTTAATCAAGTTCGTGACATATTCGTATTTCAATGTTATACAGCAATGGAGTATTCTAGGTTATCTAATTTTGAAGTACGTAGAAATATTGACGGTGAATTATGGATTTATTCATATAGAAAGAAAACTAAGAAAAAAGCTGACCTACCTATGTTTGATAAGGCTTTTGAAATATGGTCAAAGTATGATAAGGAATTACCAATAAAATCTAATGCTAAAATGAACTCATACTTGAAGGAGATTCAAGATATATGCGGTATTGAAAAAAAACTAACAACTCATTTAGGTAGACATACATTTGCTACTACTATATGCATTGAGCAAAATGTACCAAAGGAAACTGTTGCGAAGATGATGGGAATTACTTTATCAAGATTAGAATCAACTTATGGAGAAGTGACAAGTACAAAAGTAAGTAATGATACAAAGCATTTAATAAATAGAATAGCCAATTAGGCTCTCTTTATTCTACATTCTTCAATAAGTTTATTTACTTGGACAATATCAATCATATACATTCTTCCAGATGGTCTTGAAATTGCACTTTCAAATACATCTAATGCATAACTATAAGATACACCAGTGTCTTTACACCATTTTGATAGTTTAATCCAACGGTGTTGACTATCAACTTTACTTATAACCTCATCTAGTTTTTTCTCTATCTCTTCAAATGGGTTATTCATATTAAGTTCTTTTGATATTTTTTGCATAATACTCTTCACTTTCTTTAAGCATCTCCCTTGCTGTAGCAAAATACCTTTTAACCATAAATTGTCTATCCTTTAAGCTTGGTAATGCTTTTGATTTTGGATGAGCGTAAGAACTCCATTCGCCAGCCATAGCCATTGCTGCGAAAAAGTCAAGCTTTGAAATACCTTCAGTATAATTAATATTATTATGCTGCGAATTGTCCGATTTATTTAACACATCATAACCTAGTTGACCGCAAGCGTCTGGTATCCATTTTTCAACGAACTTTTCTGGATCGCTTTCTTCATGAGTCATAAAGTCAATTGCGAATTGTATTAGATCTTCTTTTTTCATTTAATTCTCTTTGTTTATTTAAACCAACTAAAAATCCAGCGATAAATGCATCAGAGTAAGATTGCTTTTCTGAGCTTGAAAGCTCTTCCCAATCTTCACCCATAGATTCATAATGTTCATTAGCGCATTTTACTGCTATTTTGATATCGTTAAGCATATTTTTATCCATAAGTTTCTCACTTCAAAACCCACCACTTAAAAGCCAGCTCTTCATATTGCTTTCTCCCAATTTCATAAAGTGCATCACCTTTAACAATGGGTACAAAAAATATTTTTAGATTCTTCTTACTGATACCAATGATCATATCCTTATCTCTATCCTCTAAATCCATATACCATGCTCTCGAACGAGGATAATCAAAATGCAAGCAAGCCGCTCGAAATTGTTTATCTGTAGTTGCTACTGTAGATTTTATATCTCCAGATATATGCCCAAAAAAATCCCACTTACAGCGACAATCAAGCTCAAAGTCTATCCCTGCATAATTAAAAGATCGACGCTTTATAGATACCTTTTGGAAATCTGCATTTTTTATAATCGCCATAGCCGTCTTATTCATGGTAAATTCATGATACATCTTTTTGGCAATGTCAAAATCTTTATCTGACTTTTCGGTACGTTCGCCATAGAGAGGCAGTCCATCAATCAATTTTCTCCAGATGTCAACGCGATCAGGCTCGGTAATCATGGCATCAATCAAAGTACCAAAAGCATACGCCTCAAAAGGCTCAGGCCTGAAGGTTGTCGAAAGCTCCTCTTTAAACTTGGTTAAGTTGCTGTTGGATACTTCGGGACGGTCGAAATAGTTCATGATGCGAAATATTTCTTAAAGAATGATGTAATAATTTTTATAACCTTCCGCAAGCCCGCAGGACGGAAGAGTACTATCTTAGATATCCGTCCTTTAAGCTCGCTTCCGCTTTTATACCACTTGCACATTGAATACCTCATCGAGTACATTTTTAGGGTACATTTTCACAACTCCAAATCTGGGATCTGGGGTCTCATCCATCATCAAGCCTCTCGATCTGCATATACTTGATGCCATACGTCCTAATCTTGCAGCAAGTTTTATATTCACAGACACACCGTTAAGGCTGCCATATCCTGCTATTGTAAAATATTCGGGTCTCGTAGTCGTCTTGGCTTTCAATTCTAATACATCTTGCTTTACTTCATCAAGCTCTATACGCTGCTCTCTCATGTGCTTAATACTCGCTTCCAGTATGTCAAGTGTAGATAATGGTCGTATTGCTTTTATAGCTGCTTTCTCTACATCTATGAAATATTGGCGTATCTCCTCACCTTTGTCAGTACGTGCCAGCATACATATCTTCTTGGCAAAGTCGATGGATAAGGCGAAGTCTTTGGTTTCATTACCGTTCACACTTAGGGTGAACCCCTGCCAATCCTCATTTTCTATGGCAAATTGATTATTTAGGATATTCTTTTTATACCATTTTGCCCAATGAGCTTTATTGAACCCTAAGTTCTCATACAATTCTCTTGCTGATACGGCTTTCTTGCCGTCTGTCTCTTGAATTTTGATTATCTCTTTCATAGTTGCATTGGATTTAAGTTATTGAATCGCTTATAAGATTCCCATTTGTCCGATAGCTTGGCTATGAAGTTGGAAATCTCATTAGAGTTGAATATCGAATCTCTGATAAACTCAGGTGTATATCCTTCTTCTTCATTGACAGCCCTATAAATGAAGTTGTAATTCAGTTCATTGATATGCTCTATCCGAGACGCTGCATTTTGACAGAAAAAGAAATCTTCTATCAGCTTATAAAATTCCTGCGTGTGGTGCGACTTGGCACAAAATTGAGTTTGAGTATTCATTATGCAGCGGTGTTTATGGTTAACAATCGCTCAATTCTGAACATCCTCCATGCGTCTTTTTCTAAGTCATAATACTTGATAGCATCAGGCTTAGGCTCTTGGCGTACGCCTTTGGCTGTAAACTCATAAAGTGCATCATTTAGTGTACCTATGGCGTTCCTGATCTCACCTGTAGCCTTTCTAAAGCTGAATGATAGTTTACCCTTTCTTAGCTGCTTAGTAACCTTGTAGGCTTTCCATGCTGCTTTTAGACATTCTGAAAATGTAATAAATATGCCTTTACGGAAATAGTACCAGGCATTGGACATGATTTGGGATAATTGAGAATACTTGTTTTTGTCGTTGTGCATTTTGACAAATTTTGAAATAAAGAAATAAGGGAGAAGGTTGCACAACGACAGCAAATACCACAATGGATATAGGCATGAAGTAACTTCTCCCTGTTCTTTTTTACCAGCCTTGTTAAATATTTGTGATTCATTGTGATAGATTTTACTACCGTTGTGCACCACAATTATAAGACTATTTTTCATTATTACAAAATTTATTTTTCACCAACCAATCCAGATACACTATTCATAGAGACTGAGAGCCACACTTACTACATTGTTTAATCTTCATGCCCTAAAACAAATTATTCAAAGTAACCACCTCAACCGATGAGTCAAACTCTCGATATTGATTAAATACAGTTTTATTCGCCTTTACCATAGCCAAGACTTTC
>JAHDDN010000468.1 GCA_020629335.1 Chitinophagales bacterium
TACCAGAACCATATCTGATATCCCATTTAGTACGATCAATAGAGAACTTAGCATCGGCTTTTAAGCCTTCACTGTCAGATACCGAAATATTGGCAGGGAAGAAGATTTTATTTGTATTGCCTTTGATAGTTAATTCACCAAATACCATATGAGTGACCCCTTCCTGCTCTAAAGGAGTTGCGCCAGTGATCACTAATTTAGCAGATTTGTGGCCTTCCACATTGAAGAAGTCTTCAGAAGCTAAGTGTCCAACTAATTTGTCACCATACTCACCCTCTAAATCTAAACATTTGATGGTCGTCATGTCGATCGTGAATTCTCCTGAAAGAGCACCCTCTTTTAAATTCAATGTACCATCAGATATACTCACAACTCCATTATGAGTTCCCGTTAATTTACTACCAGTCCAAGCCACTTCACTAGCAGCCGCATCAATAGTATATGACTGTGCAAATGTAGTGAAGGCAGTCGCCATTAACACTACTAGCATTAAAGCTAATTTTTTCATTGTTTTAATTTTTGTTTATGATAATGTTGTTAACATTTATGATTTGATATTGTTCATTAATCTCTTAACTTATCCAGTAAATTGTTCAACAAAAGAGCTTCTTCTTCACTCAAACTCATCAACTTTGTTTCAAATTGAGTGATGGATTGATCTAATTCAGCCAATAAATCCAATCCATTTTGAGTAATCAGAATATCCACCTTGCGCCTATCATGTCCACATTCCTTACGCTCCACTAAGTCCTTTAGCCTTAATTTTTCTACTAATCGAGACGCATTAGAAGTCTTATCTAACATTCTGTCTATCAATAAATTAACACTTACAGGCTTAGGGTGCTGCCCTCTCAATATACGCAGCAAATTATACTGCTGCATAGAAAGTTGATAAGGTTTTAATACCTCCCGCAAGCTAAGGTTTAACCAACTATTAGTATAAAAAATATTCGTAACCAATTTTTGATATTCACTCTTAAACTGCTTCTGCTTAATTACTTCCTCTATTCTTTTCACGATACAAATATAGGTATATACATTTAATGTTGCAACATTGAAATGTTAATTTATGTTTAAAATAGAAAATTTGGGCGTGCCCCTTCCTTATTTTTCATCGGTCCGTAGGGGCGTTCCTATGTGTGCGCCCTCCGATGAAAAATAAGGAAGGGTCGGGCTGTCCGCTCTTATGCAGCTATGTGTCTGCTACTCCACTAAGCTGTACTTGTCTGCCCTGCGGGCCAGCCTGCGTCCAGCTAAGTTCCGTAAGCAGCCCCATTTACGCTGCATACCGCTTCCATCCCTCACGCTTTTTTGAGTAGGTTGGTCTATTAGTTTTTTGGGTTAATAAGTATCACATATTAAAAAATATCTACTACCAACATACTTATTACTAACATACCTACGACAATTGAAGGGCTGAATAAAGAATTTCTTGCATCCTCCTTCAAAATGTGTTATTATTACAGTCTCTTATAAAAGAAGCCTACTGCCTAACGCTTATTTTTTTTAATATTCTATGTTCATTTGATTTCACAATAATATTCTATGCGTTTAGGCATCCTCATTTTAACTTTTTGCACACTATTTTCATTATCACTTTTGAGTCAATCAAAAGCAGATCGCTATGTCTATTCCCAAATAGCTATTTCCGTAGATCAAATTCCTAATTTATATCATTTGGCTGACCAAGGTTTAGAAATTGACCATTTCCATCGTTTAAATGAGGAGCAAATCACCTTTGTAATAGACGATGAGCAGTTGATGCTCTTAGAATCCTCCGAAATTCCATTTGAACTCTTATTAGCAGATTTAGAAACGCATCACGATGAGCGACTTTCTTCAAGCCCACGTTCTACACAAAGTGATTGTGGCTTGACTAATTATAGTGAAGGCAGCATGGGCACTTATCATACTCATGATGAGATCATTGCTCAGATTGATCTAATGAAGGAGCTTTTTCCTGATCTAATTAGCAGTAAGGATACCATAGGCGTTTCTTATGAGGGCCGTCCTATTTTTGTGCTCAAAATTTCGGATAATCCTGACTTGCAAGAGGAGGGAGAAAGCGTGGTCTATTATGATGCCTTAACACATGCCAGAGAACCCATGTCTATTGAAGCCATGCTTTACTATATGTGGTGGTTATTAGAAAATTACGGTATTGATGAAGAGGCGACTTATTTAGTAGATCATAGAGCCATCTATTTTGTACCTATCGTCAATCCTGATGGGTATGTCTATAATGAGGGCAAAAACCCTAATGGTGGCGGTATGTGGCGCAAGAATAGGAAGGAAGTAGAAAATGGTTGTCATGGAGTTGATCTCAACCGTAATTATTCAGAAGGTTGGGGCTTAGATATTGGGTCTACGAGTGATCCATGTGGACAGACCTATAGGGGAGAAGAGGCTTTTTCGGAGCCAGAATCTCAAGCTGTTAGAGATTTGGTGTTGGAGATAGAGCCAAGTATTGGTTTTTCGATTCACACCTACGGACATAAATTCATGAATCCACTTTCTCCTGTAGACTCAGTAGTCAATTATGAAGTATATGCAGATATGGCCTCTGAATTTATCCCTGACAGTTATTTAGGCTATGGGACAGTCAAAGAAATGCTTAATTATTACTCCAGCGGTACTACCAGAGATTTCCTACACGCCAATGGCACCTTTGCTTGGACACCAGAAATTGGAAAAGGCGGTACTTTTTGGCCTGATCCTGATTTGATTTGTGAATATGTGACAGAGTTTCAAAAGCCGATGAAATATCTTTCTTGGGTGGCTGGTGCTTATCCTCGTTTTCATGATTACTACTTATCTAATGATTTCTTTGTCTATGTGGGAGATACAAGCTCTCTTTATATTCGATTAAAAAATAAGGGTTTAGGAGCAGATGCGACTGATGTAAAAGTCGTTTTAGAATCAGCGAATGAGCAAGTACAAATCATACAATCAGAATTATACTATAATGACATTGGCCCAAGAGCTTTTCAGACGAATGATGATATACCTTTCCAGATTTGGTTAGAAGAAGATTTAATGAATACGGAGTCTATCTCTATAGATATCAGCGTGTATCAAGGAGAGCAATTGACTGATCAAAGAAGCATTAATTTACAAATAGCGGGTCCTGCACCTCAAGTCTTATTCTCAGATGATGCTGAATCAGGTATGGCTAACTGGAACACTAGCAACACATTGCCTTGGGATACCACTTTCGTAGATCAGTTTAGTGGAAATAAGTGTTTTACTGATTCCAGGTATGGCAATTATCAGTCTAACACTTACACCTCTATAAGCTTAAAAGAAGAAGTAAATCTAATAGGCACTAATAATCCATACTTAGCTTTCAATGCCAAATGGCACTTAGAAGAAGATGCAGACAGAGTTTATTTAGAAATCAGTACTAATAATGGCAACTCATGGAATAGCATTAATAGTAATGGATTAGATAATAATAGTTACTATACAGGAAATCAATACTGGACGCAATCGTTTATTGATCTTTCCGATTATATAGATGAAGAGATTTTGGTCCGATTTAGATTAAGTAGCGACGAGTATGTACAAAGTGATGGGTTCTATTTTGATGATTTCACTATAGTTGATTATTCTAGTCTTCCCTTATCTTTAATTCAGTTAGAAGCAGACGTTTTAAGTGTTTATCCTAATCCGAATAAAGGCCAATTTAGGTTACACGCAAAAGTGGCCCAAGATTGTGCTGCTAAAATAAATATTTGGAATCATTTGGGTGAATCCATTTTTGAAGAAAATTGTCAAACGACTCAGCGATTATTAATGAAAGATGTTAATTTAGGTAATTTAGACGCTGGCGTTTATATTGTGAGCATCAGATTAAAAGATAAAATTATTTCAGAGAAAATTATCATCCAATAAGTATTGGCTATTAGATGCTTTTTTATCATTGTCAAGCACCTCGCCCAAGCATAGATTACTTGTAATAAGTCCTTGGCGGTGTATTTTTAGCGTCAGGATCATAATGAATGAATACATTAATCCAGATAGATCGAGAAATTCTAAAGATAAATACCCAAAGCAATAAAACCAGTCCAATGGTCAAAAATTCTGAAGTTCTAAATCCCAAACCAATCACAAACTTGAAGAGTGCAAATAAGCCAAAAAGCAGGAAAGCGCTCATAATATAGCTAATATACATTCCTCCCCAATAGAAGCCTACTTCCAAAGAAAACGGTTGTTGGCAATTAGGACATTTTTCATCCATTTTATAAATATCCGTAATGCTGCGAACGCTATTGCTTTTGAATAGATCAGCTTCATGACATCGAGGACATTTATATTTTAAAATACTAAAAGCCTTTGTTCCTTTTTTGAGTAGTGGCATTTAA
>JAHDDN010000469.1 GCA_020629335.1 Chitinophagales bacterium
ACCAGCGGCCTCACGCCCCCCAGACGTGTACTCTACCAACTGAGCTACATCCCGTGCTGTCGCAAAAATAGCAACATTTTGTAAAATAACAAAGTTTCTTTAATACACTGTAACATAAATTTTTTAATATTTTGGTCAAGGCTATTTTTAAATTTAGCAAGGCAAATTTGACGAGAATAGCCGTGCTTATTTAAGGAGAATTTAACGCAGTCTAAATTTAAAAAGAGACCACCAAAATTAAAACTTAATTATGTTACAGTGTATTTAATTCGCAAGTACAGTTTATTTTAAACTCACTAAATGAAAACCACCCAACTTCTGTCTACCTACTTTTTGAGCAGTTTTATAAGAGGGATGATTGATCGCATTGATATGACCAAAAATTAAATCACCCTCCTTGCTGGGCAATACATTAAGCATTTGACGCTGCATCGCAGCAGCATAACCTTCTCCTCTAAATGCCTTATCTAACATTTCCTCCATCATACAATAACCATTCAAATATTTGTCGGCTGTGGACTGATATTCTGCGGCGATTATACCAGCCCAATGCCCATCTATCAAAACCTCAAAAGCTGTACCTGCTTGCACTAGGGCGTCCATTGTCTCAAAAGACTCTAATTGGATGGTCTCGTCCATTTCGGGATACTCATCCATATATTCCTTATACATGGCTGCATAAGTATCGTAAAATTCCATATCCTCCAATGGGCGAACTTCCACTGCATCTGCCTTGGCGGGCATTGGACTTGCTTGGATTGTTTGGAGATGACCTACCCAAAAATCATAGTCGCTTCTAATCTGATCATCTGCTACTAAATTAGAAGTATGCTCACCGCTTTCATAAAAACTGACCCACCTTGGATTAAATATCTTATAGTGAGGGGCAATTTCTTCGGCAATAGACTTGGCTTTAGCTGCATTGTCTATCACAAAATCCTTAAATACAATCAAAATAAAAGGCTTGCTCATATCTCCTCCCATCGCTCTGAAAGAAGTCATTACATGACCGCCTGATGCTAATTCAATGATTCTGTACTTATAGTCTTCGGGCTTAGTCCCTGCTACTTTACAATAATCAAAATTGCGTTGAGCAATCTCATCACTGTGTAAGTATTTTAACTCCCCCTCTACATAGACCCGCAAATTAGATTTGATTTTATCTGCTGATTGCCATTCTTTAATACAAGCTGGAGTCGCATCAAATTCTAATTGTACGAGTTCGTCTATATTAAATTTTGTTAAATTCATCTTATGCTATTTTTAAAGGAATGTTGAAATAATAAATTGACTATTTTATGCGTAGAAAAAATAAGCAAGCACAAGGCGCAAAAATGGAGCATAGCAGCGCTACGTGAGGCTTTTGCAACGCAGTGATTGTTTATTTTTACAAGTATAAAACGAAAATTTATTGTTTTAATATTCCTAATTTTTCATGAAGTTTAAAATGTGATCAGCTATCACCTCTCCCCTATCTTCTTGTAAAAAGTGTCCGCCATTTCTGATAATATATTCTTCTTTATCCTCAGCGGTTGGAATCATTTTGACAAAGAATTTTCTGGCGCCCCCTAATATGGGATCTTTATCCGAGAATAATACGATGGCTGGTTTTTCCCATGCCCCTAATACTTCTCTTGCTTTTTTCATATAAGAAATCCCCTCCATGCCAGGCTTCATAGGTACGATAGCTGGAAATATTCTTGCACCTGCCTTATACTTACTCGAAGGAAAAGGAGCATTATAAGCAGCTATGACTTCATCTGACAAATCGGTATAAGTTGCCCTTTGAATGATTTTTCCGATATTAAATACTGGAGAATATTTAGCAAATTTCACCCAAGTTGAAAAGGCCGCATTCGGCTTGCGCTCCCCTATTGGTAAGAAAGTATTCATGACAACCACTCGCTTAAACCAATCTGGATGCTGACCTAATAATGATAAACCCAATAAACCACCCCAGTCTTGTACCACTAAAGTGACATCCTTTAAATCCATCTTTTGAACGAACTCGTGCAATACATCATAATGTAAGCCGAAAGTGTATTGACTTTTTTTCAATAACTTATCAGACTTTCCAAATCCAATTAAGTCAGGGCAAACTACCCTATAATTTGGTGATAAAATGGGGATGAATTTGCGGTATAAATAAGACCAAGATGGCTCTCCATGTAAACATAATATAGTCTCGCCTTCCCCCTCATCTAAATAATGCACCCGCATATTTTTGATATTGATATAATTGGGTTTGTAAGGAAAGTCTGGGAGGTTTTCAAAATGCTCTTCTGGTGTACGTATAATCTGCATCTTCTTTTTTTAACAAGTTACAAATTTCATTCAATAATATACGAATATTGCTCTGAAAATTTAATCTTCTACTTGTTTTAAATCGCGATTTAATCTTGGCAAACAATTTGCCAAAACATCATTAATTTTTTTAGTGGCATTATTAGACAGTATTTACTCAAAAAACAAACACACCTCATAACAAAGGCTACAAATACAAATTCATAAACTTTTACCAATCATCACAAAAGCTTATTATCAGGATTTCATTAATTAATCATTTTATTTATGGCGTATATTTTGTGTTACTATAGTCAAGTTTCAATATACAAGAAACATTAACTACTTAATTCTCCATACACCGTATTATTCAACCCTTTAAAATATCTTAATGAAACAAATTAAACTGATTATTTGTAGTGCAATCCTTATTGCCTTCGTATTGACTGGCTGTCAAAAAGAAGAGGTGATTTCTCCAGAAGATTTAATAACAAAAAACTATATCGTTCAATTAGAAGATAACGCGTTTAATTTAAGTGGCAAAACTGAAAGCTTTAGAGAAAATTTAGAAATAATAAAATATGAAGCTTCTAAGATACTTCAAGAAAAAGGCTTTCAAAACGATCAAGTAACGATATCTTATGCCAAAGCTTTTAAAGGTTTCGTAGCAACACTTAATGTGGATGAAATGAAACAACTAAAGCTAGATGGGCGAATCGCTCATATTGAAGAGGATAAAGCGGAAGCTTCTGGTAGAGGTAGAGGCAATGGAAACGGCAATAACGGTGGCTCTGGTGGCGGAGACACTCAACCAAGCCAAATCACTCCTTGGGGCATCGATCGTATTGGTGGTCCAGGTGATGGAACAGGAACTACCGTTTGGGTACTGGATTCTGGAATTGACCTTAACCATCCTGATTTAAATGTGGATCAAAATAGAAGCGTTTCTGCTCTAAATGGCGGCGGTTCTAACCGATCTGCTGACGATTATTACGGACACGGAACTCATGTTGCAGGAACGATTGGCGCCATTAATAATGACATAGGGGTCGTAGGAGTAGCAGCTAATGCCACTTTGGTATCCGTTAGAATTTTAGATAAAAATGGTAGTGGATGGACTTCTGAAGTTCTTAGAGGAATCGATCATGTAGCAGCTTATGCCTCTAGTGGAGAGGTGGCTAATCTGAGTATCGAAATGGGACCTTCAGATGTGGTTGATCAAGCCATTCAAAATGCCGCAGCTTCAGGAATTATATTCGTTATTGCCGCCGGTAATAAAAGTGCAGATGCTGATCTCTATTCTCCTTCAAGAGTAAATGGAGATAATATCTATACGATCTCTGCCATGAATGCTGACGACTCTTTTGCAAGCTTTTCTAACTATGGACCGTCTATAGATTTTGCAGCTCCTGGTGTGAGTATTTTATCATGCACTAAAGGTGGCAACTATGAAACGAATCAAGGTACTTCTTTTGCAGCACCTCATGTTGCAGGTATTCTTGCACTTCAAAATAGTATCAATACAGATGGCAATATCTCAGCAGATCCTGATGGCAATGCTGATCCAATTGCACATAAATAAAATAATAGTTAAACACTAAACACTTCATTTAAAAAAAGGGGCAACTTAATTGTTGTCCCTTTTTTATTTTATATCTCCTAAAAACGAATACCCAATCGAATATCATTCAACAATCGATTAATTCCAAAAAAATCATCCTTAATAATCAATGTATTATCTAAAGAATCTTTTAGGAGCTTACCCCTGCGCTCGTAAAGACAAGTACACAACACGAATATATTTATCATTACGCATTAAACATTAATCATTCGCCGAAGGCGCAGCGGTCGGGCTGTACGTTCTTATGTGGCTATACTACTCCTACTCCACTAAGGCCTGCTTGTCTCTTATTGGAGCCTGCGCATGCCTAAGTTCCGTAAGTCGCAGCATGGCCGCCACATACCACTTCCATCCCTAAGCCAAGAATCATCTAAAAATAATAACTATTCAGCAGGAATAATTGGCAAGCGCTTCCCCTTTAATTTACACCATATTTCTCTCTGAATGCTGAAGGG
>JAHDDN010000470.1 GCA_020629335.1 Chitinophagales bacterium
TTATTGCTTAAAAATAGTAAAGGCTTTTTCTAAGTTTCCAGAACGTACTTGTAGAATATAAAGCCCTTGAGGTAAATCTGCTGTTGGTATACTCGTAGTTGTATCTAATTGGGCGTAACGAATAAATCTGCCTTGAATATTATAAAGCGCTACTCGCCCCTTGCTTTTCTCAGATTGAAGCTCCACTTCATTTTGCACAAAATTAGTTGTTAAGCGTATCCAATTTTTATGCGATAAGTCATTGTTAGAGGTAGGAATCATATAGCAATCGTCATCGCCTTCTGGATAGGACGCATCTGCCATAAAAAAGGCACGTCTGGCCAAAGTACTATCCATCACAAATGGATTTTCATTTCCCTGTTGAGCCGCAATTAAAGTCGAACGTTCTAACTCATCCGTATCTACTGGATCATTTTGATGCCATTCTAAAAGACTGGCCTTCTGATTATTGAAATAGTTAGCATTCGCATTATTTGCCGTACTTTGGTAAATGCTATAAAAATAAAACATCGTTCTGGCGATATCTCCCTTTACTTCTTCTCGCACTTCAAATTCACAATCTTCGACATCCTTCTCACTATAGCTATCAATATTGCTGCTTGGAATACTGCTTGACTCCATATCTAAATAATACCAAACTTCTGTATCACTATCTTCTATATCTCCATAAGCACAAATTCCCCGCGCAGAATTAACATTTGCTTTACAGGGACGAATATTGTGCATATCACTCTTAGCTGGCTCGCTTCCTGCTCCTAATGATTGCGGATAAACATGCTCGGCATTCAGGCCACTTCCTCCTTGATAAGCTGAAGAACTTGGGTCAGCACCTGGATCTAAAGTAACCGTAAAATTAGTGTAGATACAAGATAAATCATTGCCTTCATTATCTATTTCCGAATACAATACATCTCTGGCATCATCATAACCGAGGGTATTATCTGGCGTAAACTGATCTTGCAAAGCATCAATTAATGGCTGCCCAAACTGACAAGGCTCAATTAAGTCTTGTGCACCTATATTAGTTGCTATTAAAAACGCCACATAAATTCCTATATATCTCATACCGCTATTTTGCTGTAAATGTAAGTTAAATTTTTGATTTTTTTTTACAACCACCCCTGGCCCCTCCTTGTTTAAGGAGGGCTAATCTTTAATGATAATTACCCAGATTGGGCGACCACAAAAATCGCCCCTACTTTTTTATTTAATCCTCAATCTCTTCTAATATAGAACTTCCTTTAGATTCATCTCCTGAAGTCCACTCCCACTCTTCATGTAGGCGGATCAATCCATTTTCCATGATTTCAGGTTTAGAATGACATTTACCCGTCATGAGGTGTCCTTTCTTATTGACCTGATGATAACGCATTTTTATATTGCCATCATTATCGACGACTCCTATCAAATGCCCTTTTACTATTTCTCCACCAGCATACTCGCATGTTACAATATTGTACTGTTGTTGATAGTGAAAAATCATTCCTTCTGCGACTTCCCCATTTTCGGAATTACTAACCGCTTTAAATTTCCTATCGTGATAATTCATTCTTTCTTTTATAGTCGGTGGCGTCCATTTTAATTCTTTCTGGTCAATAATAGTCGGCACCTCTTCATTTAAATTCAAATGATCAACTTCACTCACTCCACCAATTGGCAAATCTCCCAAGCTTAATTTTCCTATCCGCATTCTAATTAGACGCAAGGTTGGGAAGCCTGCCACAGCTGTCATTTTACGCACCTGCCTAAACTTCCCTTCTCGAATCGTAATAGAAATCCAGGAACTTGGCCCATGTCGATCATCTCTTATTTTTTTAGCGCAAGGAGGAAATTCAGGAGCAGGAATTAAGGGTCGCACTTCACAAGGCTTAGTCGTATATTTTTCGCCCTTCACTACGATTTCTACACCCGTTCTCAAATGCTCAATGGCCGCCTCATCTATCTCTCCATCTACTTGCACATAATACTCTTTTTCCACCTTTTTGCTGCGCACCTGCTCGCTCACCTTTCCATCAGTAGTCAACAACAAAAGTCCTTCAGAGTTCGCATCTAATCGTCCAATCGCCATCGTCCCCTTTGGAAAATCATATAGTTCTCCTAACAGCCGATTCTTCCGCCTATGTGAATAAATAAATTGTGAGACAAAACCAATAGGTTTGTGAATCATGAAATGTCGGTGCATGTTGTTTTATTTAGAGGAAATAAATCATATCAATTATCTAGGCTGCTATCTTTTATATTTATTGAGTTCTATTACTAATTCATGAACAGTAGTATAGGGGTTTTTATCTGCATAAGCTTTATTATTTTCATCATAAATTTCTTTAAGAGATTCCGCTCTTTTAATTGCTTGCTCCTGATTTTCAAGCAGTAGATCATACATCTTTTTTGCCGTTTCACGTTCCTTATCATAAGGTTTTCCAGTATAGTGTTCTAATCTTTTATTATACCAAGTACGTAATTCTTGAGCATTACAGTTTTGATAATGCAAAACAAACCATAATTCAAATGAATCATTTGAAACAGCCCACTTAATGTTATTTTTTTCAGCTTTAAGTATTGAATTATTAAAATCTTCTTTTTGCTTTGGCTGTAAATTACCATCATAATCATAGTCAAAAACCACCCAAACTTGATCTTCTGATTTTTTGGTAATTCCATGCTTTCTTTTGTATTTAATAGCTTCATCTACAAGAGCCATTTTTGATCTTCCATAACCTTTGCAGTGCCCTATATTTGAAATAGGAAATTGACTAAAATATAGAGGTTCCGTATTAGCCCCTTCACATAAAATATGAAAAGATGGGTTTTGTTCTCTTTGTCTACCTTTCCTTTTCCCTCCTTTATGCCTTCGACTCCCCTTAGCCATTTAATAAAATTTTCTCTAAATTATTTAAAATGGGTAAAGCTCCATAATTACCTTTTAAATAGTTTTTTTCAAAAAGATCTTTAGCTCTAACTCCTTTTATATCAGAAAGATCATAGATTTCACTACTCCCATCATCAGATTTTTCTAAAAAAGTTATTTGGTCTCTACGTAGAAGTTCATTATCCATCAAATTAGTATCATGTGTCGCAAAAATTAATTGGGCCTCTCTGTGTGCATCAGGCGACTGAAATAACTCTATAATTTTTCTTGTTAGTTTAGGATGTAATAATGCATCCATTTCATCAATAATCAAAGTACAACCTTCTTTGATACTTCTATAAATTATTCTTGAGAAATCGAATACTTTTTTAGTGCCTGATGCCTCTTCCGATTCAAGGATGAACGAAACATCTTTTCCATTCATCTTTCTAATAATAATAGGAATTTTATCAATTTCTCCATTCGGGAGTACTATTTCCTCTAATTTTGAATCTGTAATACTACCATCAATTTCATGAAGTAATTGCACAGTCCAGCGGTGGAATTTTTCATCCTGTTCAAAGTGATGAATTGTATTCATAAACCAACTATTTCCATATCTGAATTGACTTGGCAAATTAGGACTGATAATTATTTTATTATTGATTGACTCTTTTACTATTGACGAAACTGGAGAACTCAATTGATCCAATACTGAAATCACTAATGTTTTTTCAGTAAACATCTTAATACCTTGCTTAATTAGCCTTCCCTCTTTAAAAGTGGTTTCATTTAGCTCTGTAATTTTTGTTCCTTCTCTTTCAAACAAAATCACTTCTTTTTCTCTTTTTAAATACAACCATTCACTGTGTACTTTTTCCTTATCCACCTCAAAGCCATATCTATATTTATTACCCTCATGTATAAAAATAATTTGGAAATAAGATGGTTGATTTATCAATTCTGTATCTAAGCGATATGGAGAAACAAAATGTTGAAGAACTTCATCATATTTGAGATTATTATCTAAAATCTTCCACATAGCTACAAGACCTAAAATTAGATTAGATTTTCCTGAAGCATTTGCACCGTAAATTGCTTTTGTTTTAAGTACCCGATAAGTTTCTTCAATTTCTACTACCCTTTGGATATTATCATCATTATCTAATTCTTTTGAAGCCTCTAATGAAAGGACTTGTAAATCTTTAAAGGATTTGAAGTTTTGAATAGCAAACTCTAATAGCATAAATCAAATTTTAGTAATTACTAAACAAAAATAGCGCTTAACATAGGCAAAAACAAGAAATAAAAGTACTTTTTTGTAAAAAAATAACAAATCGATCATTTTACTTTCCACTACATAACAATCTAATTTTCCTAAATCTGTATCAAAATAGTAGGAAAAAGACTTAAACTAATGGTTCAGTTTATAAGTTTCTGACTTTAAGTTGTAGGATTTTTGCGATTATACAAGGCATTTTTGAGGCCCATAGCAGGG
>JAHDDN010000471.1 GCA_020629335.1 Chitinophagales bacterium
TAAAATAAGCTTTTTGGTATATTTTACTTTAGTATTTTCCTAGAAATGACTATCCTTTGAATTTCGGATGTTCCTTCATAGATTTGAGTGATCTTAGCATCCCTCATTAGTCTTTCCACATGGTACTCTTTAACAAAGCCATAACCACCGTGTACTTGTACAGCTTCTACCGTTGTTTTCATGGCTACTTCAGAAGCAAAAACCTTAGCCATGGAGCTTGATAGTGTTATATCTCCACCTTGATCTTTAATCAATGCTGATTTTAATACTAAAAGTCTGGCAGCCTCAATTTCGGTAGCCATATCGGCTAATTTGAACTGAATTGCTTGGTGTTTAGATATTTCCTTGCCGAATGCTTTTCTTTCTTTAGAGTAGGCCAATGCTAGTTCATAAGCTCCTGAAGCGATACCAAGTGCTTGTGCTGCGATACCAATTCTTCCACCCTCCAGTGTTTTCATCGCAAATTTGAAACCAAATCCATCATCTCCAATACGGTTTTCTTTAGGAACCTTTACATCTTGGAACATTACTTGACAGGTGTCAGAGGATCTGATTCCCAGTTTTACCTCTTTATTGCCTGTAGAAACTCCCTCCATATCTTTTTCGACTATTAGAGCGTTGATTCCACGATGTTTTTTATCGGCATCAGTTTGTGCTATTACTAGGTATACAGAGGCACATTTTCCATTAGTGATCCAATTTTTAGTTCCATTAACTAGGTAGTGGTCGCCCTTGTCGATAGCGCTTGTTTTTTGTTGAGTAGCATCTGATCCTGCTTCAGGTTCTGAAAGGCAAAATGCGCCAATTATTTCTCCTTTAGCTAATGGGACAAGATATTTTTGTTTTTGTTCTTCGGTTCCAAATTTTTCTAAACCCCAGCAAACGAGGGAGTTACTAACAGACATTAATACAGAACAAGAATTATCTACTTTGGATATTTCCTCCATAGCAAGTGCGTAAGATACTGTATCCATTCCGCCTCCACCATATTTGGGATCTACCATCATACCTAAAAAGCCGAGTTCTCCCATTCTTTTTATTTGCTCGGTAGCGAACTCCATTTTTTCATCTCTTTCAATGACTCCAGGTAATAATTCGTTTCGCGCAAAATCTCTTGCGACTTTGCGTATCATTTCGTGTTCTTCTGTAAGTGTAAAGTTCATATCCTTTAAAAGTATTTTGTGGTTAATTATTTTGTTTTAGTTTTCAATATTCCTAAGCCCAAAGTTTTTTTATTTTTTCTTCAATATTAGTAGTTGAATGGCCTTCCATATAAGGAATGTTGACAATTCGTCCATGATTAGCTTCCACTATATCACTACCAATGATTTGATCTATCGCCCAATCGCCGCCTTTAACTATAACATCGGGTTGGGTCATTTTGATTAAATCATAGGGGGTTTCTTCCTCAAAAATGACTACTGCATCAACAAAAGTTAGGGATGCGAGTATCATTGCTCTTGAGTTTTGCTCTAATATTGGTCTTTTTTCTCCTTTGAGAATTTTGACAGAGGAATCACTATTAAGCCCTACGATCAGTTTATCTCCTTCATCAGCAGCTCCAGCTAGTGTTTGGAGATGGCCTTCGTGTATTAGATCAAAACATCCATTAGTAAACACAATAGTATATGCCTTAAATTTCCATAAATGGAGCTTATTTTCAAGTGCTTTCCAACTCAGTATTTTTTCTTGGATTAACGCTATTTCTTTCATTCTTATTGATTATTGGGAGCAAAATTAGTGATATAAAACCAGCAATTATAATTAAAAGTGTTTGAGCTGACCAAACTACCCATCCAAATGTGTATGCTATTTTATAATCGATGCCATAAAGTACTAAAAGTCCCGCCACTATTAGTGGGTAAGCCCCTATTCCTCCTTGAGTTGCTATAACGGCAAAGCTTCCAAAAACCAATACTGTTAGTCCTGGCATTATTCCAAGCTGGCTAGTGACATCCATTGTTTGAAAACAGATATAAATCATCATAAAATACATGAACCATATAAATACACTGTGGAAGATAAAGGCAGGTATACTTTTTATATTCTGGATAGACTTGATTCCCTCCCAAAGGCCATTTATGAGTTTTAATATTTTTTGAAATAATTGTGATTGTTTTAAATAACGGAATGCAAAAATACCGATAATGGATATAAGGATTAAGCTTACAGATACTAAAAGGTAGAATTGGAGGCTTCCAATAGAGGCAAATATTTTATCTTGAATTTTATTGATGGTATCCTGAAAATAGGTTCCTACAACATTAAACTGGGTGAGTGCAACAATGACAACTAGGATGAGTAAAGAAATAACATCTATAATTCGTTCGGTTATAACGGTACCAAATGATTTTTCTATAGGAATGTTTTCATAGCGATTAATGATACCACATCGCATCACCTCTCCCAACCTAGGGATGGCGAGGTTGGCTAAGTAGCCTACCATTATAGCAGATAAAGTATTTTTAAACTTAGGTTTTGGTGCTATAGGCTCAATGAGCATTTGCCAACGCATAGCTCTACTGATATGGCTTGCCATAGCAAAAGCCACTGATAAGCCTAGCCAAATATATTCAGCATTTTCAAGAGCTTGCCATATTTCTTGTTTATCTTCTTCGGAGAATCCTTTAATGGCCCACCAGATAAGAAATATACCCAAACCAAAAAAAACAGAAATTTTTAAGACGGAAAGTAGCTTGCGTTCCAAGGCTGCTTTATAATTTTATTTTGACTGTCAACAAAAACAGTTGTCGGTTTCCACCTTTTGGCTTCTTCGAACTCTAAATTGCAATAGCCAATAATGATTAAAATATCTCCAACTGCTACTTTTCGAGCAGCAGCACCATTAAGGCATACAACTCCAGAGCCTCTTTTGCCTGGAATAACGTAGGTTTCTAAACGTTCGCCATTATTGCAATTGACAATCTGCACTTTTTCATTTTCAATAATATTAGCAGCTTCCATTAGTGATTCATCTATCGTAATACTACCGATATAATTCAGGTCTGCTTCTGTAACTGTAACTCTGTGCAGTTTAGATTTAAATACTGTAACGAGCATTTATTTGTCTTATTTAAGTAATGGTAAAATAGCCAAAACTTGATTGTTTTAACATTACTAAGTGAATAATTGTGAGCTTTTTGCTCCTTTGCTTAATGTATACGGACAGCGATGTCCAAAATTCTAACGAACAGTTAAGGAATAAAGTTCAGCATAAAACTGTGCCTTGATGAATTGATAGGTCAAAGTTAAGAAATGATTTTAAGAAATAATCATATTATCTATCAACCTAACCTCTCCGAGCCAAGCAGCTACGCAAGCGACGATTCCTTTTCCATCGTTGTGAAGGTCTTTGACTGGCTTAAGTGTTTCTGCGTCCACAAATTCAAAATAGATGGGTTTAAAGCCCATCATGCTTAAGCTTTCCATAGCCCATTGTTTGAGTATATCGATTGTATATTCTAATCGGTTATGTTTAGCAGCGATGAGTGTTTTGTGTATTTGAGAAGCGATGGTTCTATTTTCTGCTGTGATTCTTCTATTTCTTGAACTCATTGCAAGACCATCTTCATCTCTAATGATATCGCACATCACCAATTTTATGTTTGTTTTATTAGTCAATTTTAGGAGTCTTCTTACAATAGCAACTTGTTGGTAATCTTTTTGACCCATAAAAAGGGCATCAGGTTGGACGATGTCCAATAATAGATTTACTACTTGTGCCATTCCCTCAAAGTGTCCAGGTCGAGTTGCTCCTTCCATTGGCTTTACTAAGTATCCGAAATCGAATTGATGTTTGATAGCAGTTCCATCGGGATACATTTCATTTGCTGAGGGGGCAAAGATGATATCATTAGCTGCTGTTTGCAGTAGCTTTTGGTCAGCCTCTAGTGTGCGAGGATACTTGTCGAGATCACTTTTTTCGTTAAATTGAGTTGGATTAACGAATATGCTACAAACGCTTATATCGCATTGTGCTTTAGCTTTATGGACAAGGCTAAGGTGCCCATTATGTAGTGCACCCATAGTTGGAACAAAACCTATTGTTTTGCCATTACTTCTCAGTAAGTTAAGTTGTTTTTGAAGGCTTTTAATATCGTGAAAGATTTCCATAATTTATTTTGTACAATTTTCTTTCCAAAAAAGATAACAAATTTAAAACAATTTTATAAAAGACTTGATTAGGGGCCATTGTTGAAGTTAATGAAGGATTATCTTTGAATTGTACAAAATTAATTGAATAGTTAAACGTTTATGCCAGTATGTAGTTATGTTAAGTGGGGTAGCGTTTTTTAAGCTATCCTTTTTTATAAAAAAGATAAAAACTTAAGTATATACAAAG
>JAHDDN010000018.1 GCA_020629335.1 Chitinophagales bacterium
TCCTATCCCTTGCGCAAGTAAAAGGATAGTTTTAGGTGATTTTCATCCCCGCACCAAATACTATACACCCTCCCACAAAACAAAATAATCCATTCACGCCAGTATTTTTAATAAAAAAAATAATAACTTAGTAGTCAATTTATCCTTAAGTATATAAATGTTTTATATGGCAAACATTCAGGAATAAAATGAATTGATAATGAGTGCCTTTTATCAATTTCTAAATACCTGATATTTTCCTATTCTATTTTCAGCTCATTAAGCACCACTCAAATACATCATTCTTTCCAAAAGGGTCATTATCAATGCCCTAATCCAACATAATAGGAATGCAGATTGATGTATAGAAATGAAATATTAAAGAATCAAGACTAAATTTTTAATTATGGCAATTACATTATCATTATCAGACAGCCAAGCCAACAGATTGGCAGGATTATTAAGCGAAGAAATTTTTAAAATTGATGCTGAAATCAATGTGCTTAAAGACGAATTATTAAAAAAGGAAGAAGAGAGAAGAGGGGTAGCGCATATGATTAGCACCATCAATGCTAATGCCGTAGCAGCACCAGCCGTTAAGCCAACAGCTCAACGAACAGCACCAGCCGCTAAAATGCAACAAGCAGTACCTACTCCAACTCTTAAAGTACAACAACAACAAACACCTCCAGTTGCGAAAACGCCAGCCGCTCCAATCAAAAAACAACAAAGAACAGAAGAGCCATCTCCTATCAATGAAGTACCAAAGTACACCCTTGATCCAGAAGATACAGGCAGAGATCGCAGCTTCTAAGAGGCTAAACAGAACACCATACTAAATGACCAAAAAAGAAAAAGTCGCTTTTGTCCAACAAAAGCTAGAAGAATTATATCCCAAAACGCCCATACCATTACAGCATGAGGACCCCTATACATTACTCATTGCTGTTTTGCTATCGGCTCAATGCACGGATGCCAGAGTCAATCAAATTACTCCACTCTTATTTGCAAAGGCCAAAACTCCACAAGACATGATCCAGCTCACTGTTGAGCAAATCAAAGAGGTCATTCGTCCATGCGGATTATCTCCTAGGAAATCAAAAGCTATTTGGGAATTATCTAAAATTATTTTGGAGGAACATAATGGGGAAGTACCAGCCTCTTTTGAAGCTTTAGAAGCCCTGCCAGGCGTAGGCCATAAAACTGCCTCCGTAGTCATGTCCCAAGCATTCGGAGTACCAGCCTTTCCAGTGGATACCCACATCCATCGCTTAGCCTATCGCTGGATGCTAAGCACGGGCAAAAACGTCGTCCAAACCGAAAAAGACCTCAAGCGCCTATTCCCCAAAGAAATATGGAATAAACTCCACCTCCAAATCATCTTCTTCGGTAGAGAATACTGCCCCGCCAGAGGCCACAAAAGAGAAGAATGCCCCATCTGTAGCAAAATAGGCCGCAAAAAAATGTGATTATAAAATCACAAATCCCAAACTCTCCAAATCCCCCCAAAACCCATGATAAGACTTATTCACCACCATAGGCTCCTCAATAATAATCCCATCCTCCTCTAAAATCGCTAAAGGAGCAAAAGCCATCGCCATACGATGATCTTTATAAGTCGGAATACTAACTGCTTGCGGATTAACTTTTATTGGTGGTTTTAAAAACCACTCTTCATCTTCTTCAATAAAATCTGCCCCAAACTTAGCCAGCTCATTTTGCAATGCTTGAATACGATCGGTCTCTTTAATTTTGAGGGTACTTAATCCAGTCATGCGAGCAGGTATTTGCAAGCCAGTACACATCGTTGCAATTGTCTGAGCTATATCAGGACATAGGATAAAATCATAAACCAGATCTTGGGCTAATTCGCCCTTCTTAGAAAGCTTTATTCCTTTTTGATTAAAGTCTGTATGAATCCCAAAATACTTTCCCAACTCTATCATCGCACTATCTCCTTGCAAACTATTCAGAAAAAGTCCATTCAATTGTAAATCTAACTCATCTGCAAAGGCAGCAATCGCATAATAATAAGAAGCTGCACTCCAATCCGCCTCTACCACAAAATCCTTCGCTTGATAAGTTTGCGCAGGAATGGAAATAATATTTTCTTTCACCTCACTCTGTATTCCAAAATAAGCCTGTATATCCAGGGTCATCTGCCAATAAGAGCGAGACACAATATCTCCCTCCAAATGAATCTCCAAACCATTAGGAAGCGTAGGAGCTATCAACATCAAAGCCGAAATATACTGACTACTAATATTCGCAGGAATACGAACCATATTGCCCACTAACTGCCTACCCTTAATTAATAGAGGCGGATAGCCTTCCTTCTCCATATACTCAATATCAGCTCCTATCTGCCTTAAAGCATCCACTAAAGGGCCGATGGGGCGCTGTTTCATTCGCTCACTACCAGTCAAAATCTGTTCCCCACCTTCTTGAGCTGCAAAATAAGCAGTACTAAAGCGATAGCTCGTTCCCGCATGACCAACATCTATCGTTTTCTCCTCACTAGCCAAAGCTGCTTGTAAAACTTGTGTATCATCTGAAGTAGACAAACGATCTATTTTGAAATCCTCATCACATAAAGCTTGTATACAGAGTACTCTATTACTAATACTCTTTGAACCATCTAAAGAGATGACTCCATTTATATTTCGATTTGGATGATTGATATGATATTGCATGGGTAGGTTTTAAACAAGTATTTCTAAAACTTCTTCTATAAGATGGGTACTTAACTCCACATTATAAACAGCTGTTCCAATTTCTGATAAAAGTGTAAAATTGATTAAGTCTGTTTCGTTCTTTTTATCGTTTTTCATGAGTTTGATTAGAGCTGGAATTATAGAGGCTTCTATAGTATAATCAGGATAGTGAGCCATAATTTGTTCCAGTATTTCTTCTCTATCTTCAAGAGTAAGACCTTGATGAATATGAGAGAGTTGTGTTTCGACCATCATTCCCAGAGCAATAGCTTCTCCATGTAATAATGGATTGGAGTCGTGTTTTAAAGACCAACTCTCAATAGCATGGCCAACAGTATGCCCAAAGTTCAAAATTTTTCGATAGCCTTTTTCAAATGGATCAGCTTCTACTACTGCCTTTTTGATTTTTAAAGAAGCCCAAACAATCTCATCCCATTGGGCTGTTTTTAAGTCTTGGATTTTAGCAAGCTCTTTCCAATAATTAGCATCTGCTATCAAGGCGTGCTTCAATATCTCAGCATAACCACTGCGGATTTCTCTAAAAGGCAAACTCTTCAAAAAATGAGTGTCAATAAATACGCCCTTAGGATTTTTAAATAGACCAATGATGTTTTTTAAGTCCATGAAGTCAATACCCAATTTCCCGCCAATACTGGCATCGACTTGAGAGAGTAGAGTAGTAGGTATCTGAATAAAGTCGATCCCTCTTTTATAAGTAGAAGCCACAAATCCTCCCATATCCCCAATAACTCCACCACCCAAATTAATCAGTAGCGAATTTCTATCCGCTTGTTTTTTGATAAGGGAAGTCCATATATCCTGACTGCTAGTGAGGTTCTTATTAATTTCACCACTCTTAATTTGGATGAGTTTGGCTTTTTGTAAGATTGGAATCTGTTCAAGGAAGTAAGTTAAGCAATCTCTGTGCGTATTTTCATCTACTAAGATAAAATATTGGCTATAAGCATGATCTTGGAGAAAAGCAGTGAGTGGTTCAGCAATAGGTCCAATAGAAATGGCATATTGCTCTAAGGATAAAATCTGGCTCATAGGAGAGGTTAGTGGTTAAGTTTATAAGTTCTGACAGTTAAGTTGTAGTATTTTTGCGATTATACAAGGCATTTTTGAGGCCCATAGCAGCGCTACGGAACGAAAAAATAACGAAGTAGAATCGTAAAAAGACAAAACTTGGGCTGTCAAGGACTTATAAATTGAACCATTAGGAATGGTGAATACGATCAACAGACCAAGCAGCAGCTCTGTCTTTAAATAAGGCTTTAGTCTTTTTCCAGGTAGTTTGAAATAAATCGGAATGGCGATACTGCTCTAAATACTCAGGGGATTGCCAGGTGCTGTAAGTGAAAAATATATTGGGTGAGTGCTGATCTCTTAACAACTCAAGGTGTTCGCAACCTTCACTGGCTCGAATCTTTTCTTTGACATCATCGAAGATGCGTAGAAAATCTTCTACGGCATCTTCTCTGAATTTCATTTTTACTATACGTTGCAATTGAATAAATTAAATTGGTGGTGAATTTAACTTACTAACATATTCTTAGTAGAGGCTTTGGTATTGATTTTCTTAACCAAGCCTTGTAAAATTTGCTTCTCACCTACTTCCACAAAGAAGTCTACTTCATCTGTTACCATATTCTGGATAGTAGCAGTCCATTTTACAGGAGAAGTCAAGTGAGCAATTAAGTTTTGTTTGATTACCTCTGGATCAGTCGAAGGCATTCCAGTGACATTTTGGTAAATAGGGTAAAGAGGCTCTTTGAATTTAGTATTCATAATAGCTTCCTCTAACTCTTGTTTAGCCTCTTCCATTAATGGAGAATGGAAAGCACCTCCTACTTTTAATGGTAATATTCTTCTTGCACCAGCTTCAATCAATCGTTCTTCTGCAATCTTTAAGCCTGCAAAAGTACCAGAAATAACCACCTGACCTGGGCAATTATAATTAGCCGCTACGACGATCTCTTCAGTAATATTATTACATACTTCCTCGATTCGATCATCCTCTAAGCCTAGTACTGCAGCCATGCCTGATGGATTCGCTTCACATGCTTTTTGCATCGCTATTGCTCGCTTATTAACTAAGCGTACTCCATCCAAAAATGAAATTCCTCTTGCCGCAGCTAATGCGGAAAATTCACCTAAGGAATGCCCTGCTACTACATCTGGTTTGAAATTACGAGAATCTCGTGTCAAAATCACTGTGTATAAGAAGATAGCCGGTTGAGTGATATTCGTTTGTTTGAGATCTGCAGCGGTACCATTGAACATAGTATCGGTTATCTTAAATCCGATGATATCCTCCGCATGCTCAAAAAAGTCCCTAGCAGAAGACGATCTATCAAAAAGGTCCTGCCCCATGCCCACAAATTGTGAACCCTGTCCTGGAAAAAGATATGCTTGCATTTTTGTCTTGGTTTATAGTTTATGTATATATAAGTCTAATTATTATTAAATCACTAAGGGTATAGTAAGCGTACTTAGATTATAAAGTAGAAGCAACTGAGTAATCAGTTACTTGATAATTGGAAATTTGGAAAAGTATAGAACGAAAGTTTATCCTCAAAGTCCCCTTAAGAAATTAGGATAAATATATTTGTAGGTATCGTTTAGATGCTTAAAAGCATAAGTATAGCCTTCAAAGTTAACAATCAAAACCCGATTATAAAATAATCCGACGTTAAAAAAATGCTAATTATTTACAAACGCGTTTTTTTAAGTAATTAACTTTAGCTACTTGCTTCCCCAAAATACTCTACATATATTTTTTCTGTCTCTACTAATTTGATACAATGTAATTGACAATCATTAATATATGGAGCTAACTCTTCCCATATCGCCTTCGCAAAATTTTCAGTTGAAGGAAGTATTCCTTCCATGAAATCCACATCCAAATTCAAATTAGAATGATCTACTTTATCTAAAATTCGTTCCTTAATCAGTAAACTCAATTCATGCGCATTGACAATAAATCCAGTGTCTGGATTTGGCGTCCCCTTAACCGTCACAAATAGTTGATAATTGTGCCCATGCCAATTCGCATTAGAACATTTGCCAAATACCTCCTTGTTTTTCTCCTCTGACCACTTCGGATTATACAACTTATGCGCCGAATTGAAGCTCTCCTTACGCGTTAAGTAAATCATTTTTAATTGCAAAGATAGTTCTAAATGCCTAAACTTGTACCGAATGATACAAAAATAAAGTATGCGCCCCTCAAAAAAAATTCTCTTAGTAGCAGCAACCCGTTTTGAGTTAAGTCCTTTATTAGGAGCTTATCCAACTGAACCAATTCATAGCGAAATATTTACAAACGATAATTATTGGCAATTAAAAGCTAGTAAGGAGGTACATATCCTAATTACAGGCCCAGGTATTTTATTAACTTGCTTTTATCTCCAACAAGCACTTCATATCTATGATTACCAACAAATAATCAATTTAGGAGTGGCAGGAAGCTATAATCGCAAGCGTACATTAGGTGAAATAGTAGAAGTCGTTCAAGAAGAAATAGCGGATTGGGGGGCCGAAAACCATCAAGGTTTTATCCCGCTTAAAGAAATGAGCTTCTTTGATAAAAATCAATTCCCCTTTAAAAATGGGGTGCTCAAAAACACATCATCCATAGCGCTTTTTGGTGAATTACCAAAAGTGAAAGGTGTTACCGTCAACAAAGTAACGGGAAGTGAGCCATCTATTTTGCTCAATCAACAGTTGTTCAGTGCCGAAACTGAAAGTATGGAGGGAGCCGCATTCCTATTCGTGTGCTTACATAAACAATGTAATTCTGCTCAAATTCGTTCACTATCCAACTATGTAGAGCCAAGAAATCCAAAAAACTGGCAATTAGACCTAGCAATCAAGCAACTCAACCAATATATTATCAAAAAATTATTTTAGGGCGCATCCCTTTTTTTGACATCATTTGTAGGGGCCGTACCTATGTGTCGGCCCAATGATGTCAAAAAAAGGGTCGGGCTATCCGCTCTTATGTGGCTATGCGCTGTCTGTTCAGCATAGTCGGTACTTGTCTGCCCTTCGGGCCAGCCTACGTCCCTCCTTGCTTCACAAGCCATCACCTATACGCCACATACCGCTCCTATCCCTTGCGCACGTAAACAAAAAAAGCCCAGCCTTAAAAATAAAGGCGGGCTTTTATTACATTATCTAATCATTCATTTTTAAACGTTCTCTAGTCATCTTCTCCTGGAGCAGGATCACCTTCAGCACCTATATAAGATACTTCACACTCATCAGTTACACGGAAAGTCCACATACGTCTGAATTCGCAATCGTTTTGACATTCTCCTACCTCATCTTCATCTGTAGCATCATCAAAACCAATACTGAATGTTAAATCTAAATAATCAAAGTAATCAATAGCTGTAATATTATTACCATCAATATTACCCGTCTGTGCAAAAGCACCATTAACACCATCAACCCCTTCAAACTCCGTCGCTAAACCACTCATGTTTAATGGCTCCTCTGAAGTTAAGAAAGCTAATGTACCAATTGGTAATTCTGATACCTCTACTTCTAAATTCCAGTAAGACATCAACTGATCAATATCATTATTACCAGTAAAACGCTCACCGTCTAACCATTCTTTCACCCAAACAGCTGCCGTATCAATTTCTAAAGTTAATTTGTATAACTCTTCGTTTTCATTAGCGTGAATATCATAAAACTCAACGACAGAATCTCTGGCAGCAAATTCTGAATCATGGACTGCTGCTAATGCGCCTAACATACGATCTACGACACCAGGAATAATAGAAGGACTACTTGCTGTAGGGCCACTTAATTGAAGTTGTAAAGCTAGACGCTCAGCATCTAAACTAAAATGATTCTTAGCACTATTAGATGGATCACAAGAGTTTTGTAATGCACCTGAATTATCATCATCATCATTGTCAGACTCACAGGCTGTAAATAAGCCAAGTCCCATGCTTAATAATAGAAATAAACTGAATAGTTTTTTCATCTGATTTGTTCAATTTTATTAAGTACCTGAATAAAAATGATTGTTATTTATTGTTTAGGTACCTTAAGTTTACGAAATAAAAAGGGAATATTAAGGAGGAGAAAGATGGTAAGAGTATCGATAGAAATTTTTTTGTTTGAAATCTGATTGTACTAATCAATTTCAAACAAAATTGAAAAAATCCCTATAGGTTATCTTACCATCTAAATCACCTTAAAATAACATAGATTAAATGTTGTGTAGAGATGATAATTCATTTCTACACTATTATATTTATATTGAATATTTTGACTTATTAGTCTTGTAGGTTGAGATAAAGGACTGTAGTAATATAAAAAGAAGGCTTGCTGAGTTTTAAAGAGGTAGTGTTATTTATAAGAAAGAACGAATTTCCTCTTTATGAAGTCTGTAATAAGACGACATTAGTACCATTTAAGTCACAAGAAACGACAATTATCTTAATATAAGGATATTAATAAGCTAGGATAAGCGCCCCTTATAATCCTCATAATCAAACTGTTTGACTAATTTAAAATCCTTATTTTTTTTGAGTATGCCGATTGATGGAAGATTGATTCCATTAAAGGTAGTGGTCTTTACCATGGTATAATGAATCATATCTTCAAAAATCAATTGATCGCCAATCTGAAGGGGCTGCTCGAAGGAGTAATCTCCTAAGTAATCGCCTGCTAAACAACTCATCCCTCCCATGCGGTAAGTTGCTTTTCCATCTTGAGCATCTGTGGCAAAACGGATGTCAGGTTTATAAGGCATCTCTAAGCAATCAGGCATATGGGCCGTAAAAGAAGTATCTAAAATAGCGACTTTGACTCCTTCACTATCTACAATATCCAATATGGTACATAATAAGAATCCCGTTTGCCAAGCGATGGCACTTCCTGGCTCCATGATGATTTTTAAATGATAGCGTTCCTTCAAACTTTTTAGTATTCGGATGAGCTTTTCTATGTCATATCCTTTTTTAGTCATTAGGTGTCCACCCCCCAAATTGAGCCATTTAGCCTGCCTTAGTAAATGCCCAGCTTTTTTCTCTACTACAGCTAAAGTGCGCTCTAAGGAATCTTGATCATTTTCGCATAAATTATGAATGTGGAGGCCATCGATGCCTTGGGGTAAATTAGTCCCTATATCTTTTGCTCTAATACCTAATCGGGAACCAACAGCACAAGGATTATAAATCTCCGTTTCTACTTCTGAATATTCTGGATTTAATCGGAGGGCACAAGATATTGGCTCAGGATATTGACTAATACGATCTTTATATAATTCCCATTGCTGAAGTGAGTTGAAGGTGATGTGAGAACTGTACTTCATGAGGTCGTCCCATTCCTTAGGGGCGTAAGCAGGGGCACAAAGATGTGCCTTGCTCCCCATCTCCTCAAAACACAAACGGGCTTCATGCAGAGAACTAGCGGTAGCCCCTTTTAGGTATTGCTTTAATAATGGAAAGGTACTCCACATAGCAAAGCCTTTCAATGCACAAATTATATCAACTCCTGCGCTTTGCTGCACATATTGAAGTAGTTGTAGATTCTTCAATAATAATTCTTCTTCTAAGACATAGCAGGGGGAGGGAATAGATGGGAATGAGGTTTTCATCTTAGCCATTATTATTGTCTTTGACTAGTTCAACTCCGTGAAGTTCATGCCAAGGAAGGCCATGAATATTCAATTGTTCCATGAATGGATCAGGATTGAATTGTTCGACATTGAAAACGCCTTTGTCCATCCATTCTCCTTTTAGCATCAGCATGGCTCCGATCATGGCAGGAACGCCTGTCGTATAACCAACAGCCTGTGCGCCTAATTCTTTAAACGCTTGTTCGTGGCTACAGTTATTGTAGATGAAGTAGGTGCGGTTTTCTCCATCCTTGATACCCTTGACTTGGCAGCCGATGCAGGTGATACCTGTATAATTTTCTCCTAAGCTAGAAGGGTCAGGTAAGACGGCCTTTAGGAATTGTAGTGGGACAATTTTTTGTCCTTTGTATTCGACCTCATCTATTCTGGCCATACCGATATTTTGGATGACTCTTAGGTGAGTTAGATATTCTTCGGAGAAGGTCATCCAGAAGCGGCCTCTGCGTAGACTTGGGAAGTGCTTGCGGAGAGATTCTAATTCTTCATGATAGATAAGGTAGGAGTTTTTAGGGCCGATATTTGGGTAATCGACCATTTGGCTGAACTCATGTGGCTCGGTCCATACCCACTCTCCATTATCGAAATATTTTCCTTTTTGTGTAATTTCTCTAATATTGATTTCAGGATTGAAGTTGGTGGCAAATGGGTGTCCGTGATCGCCAGCATTACAATCTACAATATCTAAGTAATGCATTTCGTCAAAATGATGCTTGGCAGCATAAGCGGTATAAATACTCGTAACGCCTGGATCAAAGCCACAGCCTAATAAAGCGAGTATACCTGCCTCCTTGAATTGCTCATGCATGGCCCATTGCTCTGCGTATTTGAATACAGGATCATCAGGAGATTCGTAATTAGCAGTGTCTAAATAATGAGTCTTGGTTTCTAAGCAGGCCTGCATGATGGCCAAATTCTGATAGGGTAAGGCAACATGTAATACCAAATCGGGTTGGAAATGATTGATAAGGGTGACTAAGGCGTTCTTATCAAAGGCATCTATTTGGGCGGTTTTTATTCTTCCTCCGCCAATTTCTTCTGCTATTTTATCACACTTGGCAATCGTTCGGCTTGCCAGCATGATGTCAGTAAAAATAGCTGGTAATGCAGCACACTTTTTGGTCACGACATTACCGACGCTACCAGCTCCAATGATGAGCACTTTTCCCATGATTCTTATGATTTATTGGTTGCAAAAAAAAAACTGCGCAAATATAGTTAAAGTGTTTTTTTGGTGCAATATCTTTCACTTCAAATGTGAATGTTATTTTTTTTATCATCAGTAATTAATATTTTTGTGCTTTTGGGAGTCATAGATAGATGTGTGTACCTTATTGGTAGACCAATGCGCAAGGGATGGAAGCGGTACTCAGCGTGATGAGGTAGCTTACGGAACTTAGGCAGACGTAGGCTGGCCACGTAGTGGCAGACAAGTATGCCTTAGTGGAGTAGCTGCCGAATAGCTGAGTAAGAGCGTACAGCCCGACCCCATTTTATTTTTTCATCGGAGGGCGCACACATAGGTGCGCCCCTATGGGCCGATGAAAAAATAAAATGGGGATGCGCCCAAATAATAATAAATCAAGCAATATGAATTTTATTAGAACAATTTTATTATCGTGTTTTTTGTTGGCTATGGGGACTTTGGCTTATGGTCAGGCGGGTTCTATGGAGCAATATTTTCAGGATGGTTTGCAAGTGGCGAGTGAGGGGAATATGGAATTGGCGGTGACGCTTTTTAGTAAGGCGATTGCGATTCAGCCACATGAGACTTTGTATTTTAATCGGGGAACTTGTAAGTTGCGATTGGAGGATTATTTTGGGGCGATACAGGATTTTAATAATGCGATAGATTTGAATCCAGAAGATTCGGGTTTTTTCTTGAATCGTGGGAATGCGAAGCATAAGGTAGAGGATTATCGTGGTGCGGTGCTGGATTTTAATCAGGCGGTGCGATTGAATGAGCGAAATTATAAGGCGTATTTTTCGAGGGGGCAGAGTAAAAATGAGGTTGGGGATAAGAAGGCGGCGATGCGTGATTTTGATAAATCGATAGAGATTAATCCTAAGTATGATAAGGCTTATTTGTTTAGAGGCATTTTGAAGAACGAGCAGAATGACTCGGAGGGGGCATGTGCGGATTGGCAAAAGGCAGGTGAACTGGGTGATTTGCAGGGTTTTGAGATGATTAAGATTTATTGTGATTAGGTAAGAGAATATAAAAAGTAAGGGGCTATCCAATTGTTTGGATGGCCCCTTTTTATATCAACTATCTAATGAATTTTGATTACTTTTTGGATGTGTTGTTGGGTTTTGGTTTGGATGTGGATGTAGTAGGCACCTGGGCTTAGTGTTGATGTGTCTAAGTGGTATTGATTTGTTGCTGGTACATCTTGTGTTATTTGTGTTTTTCCGTTTAGGTCGATGACTTTGATGGATTGAATGTTTTGTTGTGTTAATTGAATAGTGCAGTGGTCTTTGATTGGGTTTGGATAGATGCTGATTCCTTGATTGTTGAGATTGTTGATTCCTACACTATCGCATAGATCGCCTATACCGTCTTGATCTTCGTCTAATTGATTTTCATTAGCGGTTTCTGGGCAGTTGTCGCAGGCGTCTGGGATGGTGTCTTGATCGGTGTCAGTGTTGTTATCTCCTTCGCATTGATCGCAGTCGTCTGGAATGCCGTCATCATCTGAATCTATTAGGTCGTCATATCCTTCGCAAAGGTCGCATTCGTTTGGGATGCTGTCATTGTCATCATCTTGGGTGTCATCTCCGTTATAGCATATGTCATTATAATTAGAGATACCATCGTCATCGAAATCGGGAAACCAGATTTCATTATAGGTTTGATTAGTGATGATGGGGGCATTGTAATCGAAATAGATGAGCGCTTTATTATTGATGATGCTTCCTACGGGATTATTTGCTTGTTGTTGTATTTTGAATTCTACAAAGCCGTGGCTTTCTGGTTCGTTGCTTGTACTATCGAGTAGTCCTATATCGTGGAAAGTCCATTCGAGTACGTTATAATCCGCTACTCTGAAGTCGTAATCGTGGCTGGCTGCGTATAGTTGAATGGTGCTGATGTCTAGGTAATTGGTGTCTATGGTATCAACAATGATGACTGTGTGTGCAGTGTCATTGCCTGTATTTTGGAAGCGAATTTTATAGCTTAATTCATCTTCTGCACTGATGTAGTGATTTTCTCCGAATCCTTGTGGGCTGACGGATTTATCGTTAGGATCAAAGCTGTTGAGGCATGGTAAGCAATATTCTTCGTAAGCTGGATTTTCGTCTCCATCTGCTAATGAGTTAGCAAACAGTAAGCTAAATATTTCCAAGTTACAATTTTCTACAATTGCTTCTACGAATTCGGACATTGGGTTATTGGGTGTTTGGTCAACTACTACATTATAGGTAGTACCATCTTTGGGAAAGTATAATTCTTGGGTTTCACCACTTTCTAATTCGATCCCTTCTATGGCTCCTAATATTTGATCTTCATAGACTCTATAATAGCTTTGAGTAGCCATGTCATCGCCTTGGTTTTCGATTAGGAAAATGACCGAATCGTCATCACAAGTACCGATTATTTCAAGGTCAGAGCCGTCCCATCCGTCGTCTTCTTCGCAGCTTTCATTAGGGAATATGGTGGCATTGACACAGGCTGTACTATTGATGATGGTTTCGCAAGATAGGGAGTCGGCAATGGTGAATGTATCGCAAGTTCCGAAATCGATATCTCCCAATTGGATCGTTAGTAGTCCATCTTCTTCTTCGTATTCTAAGGAGCCAGCATATGGGATGATGTTTTCGGGGAATTGAAGTTCTACGTAAGCATCTTCGGCAACTTGAGTGCCGTAATTACAGTATTCTATGACATAGGTGTTGGATTCGCAGATTCGTAAAAAGGTGGTTGAAATACCAACAGAAAGTGCTGGACATTCTAGTACGATTGTATTGGCAAAATTGGTGTCTGTTATTTGTTCGCCCACTTCAGCATTGATGATGAGTGGGTTGGTACAGCTTGATTCCCAGTAGTCAATTGGCGTTTCGTATTGTAGGGTATGTTCGCCTTCGTTTATACCGAATGAGTAGAATCCGTTTTCGTCAGTGATGGCGATTTGGATGGAATCATCTAGGTAAACTTTGGCATTGGGTAGCGTTATTTCATTGGCGTCAAAAATGCAGTTGTTGTTTTCGTCATAGTAGGCGAATCCGCTTACTACTGCGTCTGTTAGACAACTTGTATCAAGGTTATTAATATCTAAGAGTGGGCAGAAATTGAAAGGTGGAATGATTTCAATTAGGTCGTTAGGGCAAAAGCTTAATGTTTGTAAATTGGGGAGGTTGAAGTTGGGCAAATAGCCTGTGAGCTGGTTATTTTCAATTTCAAGGGTTTCTAATAAAGTGAGTGCTTCCAAATTGGGGATTAGCCCAGAAAGCATATTATCATGTACTTTTAGTAATAATAGATTGGGTATATTATCGAAGTTAGGAATGTCTCCTGATAATAGGTTTTCTTGTAGGTAAATATTTTCTAAGTTTGGCAGGTTATCAAAGTTAGGGATGCTTCCTGATAGAGCGTTTTCAGAGAGCCAGAGGGTTAAAAGGCTAGGTAGATTATAGTTGGGTAGTTCGCCGATGATTTGATTTCCCCATGCGCCGAAAAATTCGATGCTGCTGAGGTTTTCTAATTCGGGAAGGGTACCTGTAAGGTTATTAGAGCTAATGGATAACCAAGTTAGATTGGGTAGATTATAGTTAGGGATGCTGCTAGATAATTCATTATGGCTGAAATCTAAGTATTCTAGGTTAGGGGTATTTTCGAAGGTGGGAAGATCGCCTGTTAGGCTGTTGCCCCAAAGATCGAATATTACTAAATTCGTTAGGTTGTCAAAGCTTGGGCATGGGCCTTGGATATTATTGAGTTTTAGGGTGAGGTTTTCAAGTGTTGGGATGTCTATTTCGCTAATTTCGCCGACTAGGTTGTTTTCTGCTAGGTCGATCTCCAGGACGTTGCAGTTATCATTGGATAGGGTGATACCGTACCAGTTGGAGATAGGGTCGATTAGCCATCCTGTATTATCGAACCAGTTATCTCCGTTGGTACTATTGTATAGTTCGACTAGTGCTGTAGAGTCTGATTCTGTGACGACTGTACATTGGGTAAATGCTGTTTGGCTTATAATGAGTAGTATGCTTAGTAAGATTATATTTTTCATGGCTTTCTGTATTGAGTCTGAGTATTAAGTATCTAAGGAACGTTTAAAAAATAATTTCCACATTTAGCAGCTAATCTTTTGTACCAATACTTCGTTGAAAAGCCTTGCCGATGCGCTGCATCGCCTGCATTTTTCGCCTTGTCTTGATACAAAATATTTAGCTGCAAATACCAATCTTATTTTTTAAACGTCCCTAAACATAAATAATCATCACTTTTGATAGCTTAATTTCAAGCTGCCCTGCGTTATTTTTTTTAGTAATAAGTTACTATTCCGTCAAAAAAAGTGCCTTGTTCAGCATGAAATTAAGCTTATCAGAGAAGTGTCGATTATTTTCATTCAGGTACTTGTTTTCTTTCGATAGTTCAAATATCATACTTACTGATTTGTTGTGCAAAAACCGAATATGTTATTTTTTAGGTATTTTTTTGTTTGTTGTATTGTTTTTTTTGTTTAGGTTTTGATTTAAGGAATTGATTTTTAGTTTGTTATTTGTTTTTATTTATTTTATGTGATTTAAGTGAAAAAGTTAGAGATATAAGTGTTATTTTTCGGTCTTAGTACGTTTTTGCGTGAGGGATGGAAGCGGTATGTGGCGTTTATGCCGTGACTTACGTAGCTTAGGCGGACGCAGGCTGGCCTGCAAGGCAGACAAGTGCGCCTTAGCGTAGTAGGAGGGGCATAGCCGCATAAGAGCGGACAGCCCGACCGTGCGCCTTCGGCGAATGCATAATGCATAATGATGAATGATAAATGGCTCGTGCTGCGCACTTGCCTTTGCTGGCGCACGGGCACGCCCAAAGTCATGGAAATAAGGATTTTTATTAGCTGTAGACCTTTATAAAACTGTTGCTTTTATTACGATCGACTAAAGTCGAACGTTACAATGTGAACGTTGTCTACGACAACTTCGGCTTATTTTCATGACATTGCGAGCACGCCCTAATTAATGGAAAAATAGTGAGATGCATAGTAGTAAATTGATACAGTTATTGAAGGTATGTAGTAAGAAGGAGTTGCAATTATTTAATAAGTTTGTTTGTTCTCCTTTTTTTAATACGAATCAGAATGTGGTGGCTTTGTATGAGTATATACGAAAGTGTGCGCCTAATTTTCGATCTAGGAAGTTGGAGCGTCATCGTTTATTTGCGGCGGTATTTTCGGGGGAGGATTATAAGGAGATTAAGTTGCAGCAGTTTATGAGTGAGTTGGTTGGTTTGTTAGAAGAATTTTGGGTTTATCAGTTGAGAAAGGGAAGGCAAATAGATGGAGGATTGGATTTGGCGGCTGTTTATAGGGATCGTGGATTGCCTCATTATTGGCAGCAGAAGATGTTGAAATTGGATGGGGTATTTAATGGGGCGAAAGTATTGGGGGCGGATTTTCATTATCAGCGTTATTGTTATCATTTGTCAATACATGAGGCGATAGAGGAGGAGGGGCAGCGAGATAAGGAGCCGAATTTGCAGGAGTTATCAGATGCTTTGGATGTTTTTTATTTGGTGAAGAAGTTGAAGTATTATTATAAGGTTATTGTTTTTCAGCAGTTTAAGTCTCAGGAGTATGATATTGGTTTGATGGAGGAAATTTTGGCTTTTGTGGAGGGAAAGGAGTTTGATCATCCAGCGATTCAGATTTATTATTATGGGGTTCGGTCTTATATAGATTTTGAGGAGGAGTCTTATTTTTATCAATTGAAGGATTTATTGCGGGAACATGTGCATGGTTTTCCGATTAAGGAGATGCAGAATATGTTTTTGAGTGCGATTAATTATTGTATTCGTCAGTTGAATCAGGGGAATCGGAAGTATTTGCGGGAGATATTTGAGTTGTATCAGATAGAGATAGATGAGCAGATTATTTTGATAGATGGGAAGATTCCTTCGGTAACATATTCAAATATTACGATGACGGCTTCTTTATTGGATGAGTTGGATTGGTTAGAGCAGTTTTTGCATGATTTTAAGGAAGCGGTAGATGCGCCAGATTATGCTTTGAATATTGCGCAGTTGTATTTTAAGCAGTCGAAGTATCAACAGATTATCCAGTTATTTAAGGCGGCGGATTATGATGATGTGTTGTTTGTGTTGTTGGCGAAGGCGATTTTGCTGAAGACTCATTATGAGTTGAAGCGTAAATTTGCGGATGATTATGATTATGAGGAGCAGTTGGATGCAGTTATGACGAACTTTAATACTTTTTTGCATCGAAAAAAGCGACAATTGCCTAAGCATTATGTGTATTATTTGAATTTAACTCGATCTTTGCGGGAGTTATTTCGATTGGAGCAGGACCCTTCTTGGGAGTTGGAGAGTTTGGATCAATTGGAGCAGCGTGTGAAGGGGACTAAGGAAATGGCGGAGAAACGGTGGTTGTTGCAAAAAATCAACGATTTACGTTCTTGACTGGTCTTTTTTCCTGCTAAGTGCGTTAAAAAGCCTCGCCGATGTCTACATCGTCTGCGTTTTTTGCCTTCTTAGCCGAAAAAAATCCTGCGTCAATGACTATAAATAAATTTTCACTTTTGACTGGTCTTTTTGGTGGATGTTGCAACGCAACGTCCCTACGGGAATTAAATAATTTTTTGAAATTATGACTGTAATAAAACAAAAAACCCAGAGACAAACGTTAAGTTTGTCTCTGGGTATAAAACACCCCAAAAAAATACAATTAATAAAATTATTAAATCTCTAAGAATATGCGGTTCTTAATAAAGACACTATTTAGATGTGTATCTTACGGATTGGTTTAATAAGGATTGAAAAAAAGTAATTATTTAGTATAAATCAGTATTGCCATGAGGAATAATTTTTTGATAATCAGTTTGCTATTTGCTTTTTTATTGTTGTTTTCTGCTTGTGATACAGGCAGTCAGGAAGGGAAGAAGGAGCCTGTTAAGAAGCATTTGGAAAAATCGGCTTCTCCTCAGCTTAGCTTATTGAATGAGCGTATAGAGGAGGACCCAAAGAATGCGGAATTGTATTTTTCGAGGGCTAATTTGAATCTTGAGTTAGGTGATTTATTAGGCTCGACGACTGACTATCGAAAGGCGATTCAGTTAGATCCTGATAATGCTAGTTATTATTTGGCCTTGAGTGATGTGTTTTATCGGAATTATGATTTAAAGCAAGCGATAGATTTGTTGGAGAAGGCAGTTAATCGGAAGGAAGATTTAAGTTTTCGTTTGGAGTTAGCCAAGTATTATTTAGTCGTGAAGGAGCATACTCAGTCCTTGCATCATATATCACAGGCGATGTTGTTAGATCAGACTAATCCGAGGGCTTATTTTTTGAGTGGTTTAGTATTGACGGAGTCAGGAGATACTGCTTCAGCGCTTCGATCTTATGAACGAGCGGTGGAGTATGATTCTGATTTTTATGAAGCTTATATGCAGTTGGGTTTGTTAGCCGATAAAACAGATAGTCCATATACGATCAAGTATTTTGATAATGCGATTCGGATAGATACTTTGAGTACGGAAGCGAGATATGCGAAAGCGATGTATTATCAGAACAGGCAGCAGTATGAGGAGGCTTTAGCTACTTATAAAGATATACTCAAAGTGGATGCACAGTTTGAGAAGTCTTATTATAATTCGGGTTATATTTATTATGCTCAAAAAGATTATCAAACGGCATATGAGAACTTCAATATTGCGACCAGATTAGATCCTGCTTATGCAGATGCCTATTATATGCGTGGTTTATGCAGCGAGGAAATGAATGAGTTAGATAAGGCATTAAAGGATTATCAAAAAGCTATGACGTTTTCTCAGGATAAGCATATTTTAGCTTCTAAGGGAATTGATCGATTGAAGGCCAAGTAAATAAAAAAGGGGAATAGCTCAGCTACTCCCCCTTGTCTAATCTACTTAGGAATGAGTATAGAAATAGTTCGTAATTTATGACGGAATATTTTGAATTTATACTTCGTTGAAAAGCCTCACTGATGCTAAGCATCACCTACGTTTTTCGCCTCGTCTAAATCCAAAATCTTCTCGGTCAAAATCCGAACTTATTTCATACACATTCCTTACTCAATGCAAACTCTATTCCGTTACCATTAGCTTATGAGAATAAGTCTTATTCGCGGTATTCAAATTGATCACATACATACCAGGGGACAACTGATCGATATCTAATTCAATGGAATTGGTATTCCTTGATATAGCTATCGTTTGTTGTTGGACGATTTGTCCGACAGTATTATAGATCATTAGTAAACTATTCGCATCTTCTTCTATGGCTTCAAAATGGGCGAAAGCTTGATCTTGAGCGGGGTTGGGATAGATATTAAAAAGGGTAGCATCATTTCGATTATCATTCATTTTACAATCTGCGAACTTAATTGTGTAATCTTCTATTTGTCCATTTGTAGGGTTTGTATTTAATGCTGGTGCCCCAAAGCTAGAAGTTTGCATAGCCACTCTTAAAGTAGTCGTCATACTACAAATATTAGGCATCGTGACAGGGACAGTAAATTCACTATAAGGATCACTATTAAATCCATCATAGATCATTAAATCTTGATCGTCGAATTGATCATCATTATTAGAGTCTATCCATATTCTCCAGTATTGTCCTTGAGAAGCGCCTCCAGGATCAAAGGCCACATTATAGGTGGATCCTGCTGTTACAATTGCTTGTGCAGCTATGTTTGTATAATCGTAATAACAATAGTCTGCATCAGTCGTACTGAGGTTAAATAAAGTGTTTAAGCCAAAGGATTCTATGTAAGCATTACCACAATTTGTATCCCAATCTTCATTAGGACAATCAGGATCATAGTAAACCACAGTAGCCTCTTCGGATAATTCTCCATCACAAACTCCATACACATAGAAAATGTATTCTTCACAGCTCTCCAGTGAAACAAAAGTATTATTAGAAATATTGAATTCATCCTCCCAGTTAGTGCTACTCACAAGCTTATAAGAGACTTGATAATCAGTTGTATTATTAGGAATGAATGAGAGGTAAATCCATTGAGGATTTGTGCTAAATGGAACCTGAACATCTAGTGAAGGAGGATAACACACTGGAGCTGGTGGTCCATCTGGTTCACAATCTGGCTGGTAGATAATGGTGTTGGCTTGCTCTGATAATTCTCCATTACAGTTTCCGTATACTAAGAAAGTATATTCAGTACAAACAAAATCTTCTATAGGGATAAAGACATTACCACCTGATACATTTAGAGATGTTTGATTGCTTTGGTCATTAGTTGGATAATAATAAACAGTATAATTCTGTGTATTAACAGCATCAAAGAATAAAGCCACAAAATCAGGATCATTCTCAAAAGGCACATCTAATACTAAGCTAGGAGCGCTACATGGAAGTTCCGTAGTGAAAGTGATGCTTGTTGTTTCACCAAAATCAGGCGCACAATAGCTGGCTATTTCAAAAGTATAAGTAGTATTCGGTTCCAAATTATTAAAAGAATAATAATTGTTGAATACAAGTCCAGAAAGGACATTATATCCATTAGATGCAGTCAATGAAATATCATATCCCCATGCATCTGGTATATCCTCCCAAGTCAAATCTGCTCCATTAGAGGTGATATTATTTACTTCGATATTAATCGGAGGAGGGCAAGGAGGAAGGTCTTCTGTAGTAAAACAGAAAGTGTTAGTATTACTATCTCCCTCTAAGCAATAAGTCATGATATTTACACAGTACTCAGTATTTGGTAATAAGTCATAGAAGGTGTTACTAGTACTACCCATTACCAGAAACTGGTTTACAATAAAACCGTCGCTAATGATTTGAAGATTATAAACCCATGCATTATCAGGACCATTCCAATCAAGTACAGCAGAGTTAGTAGTGACATTACTGATACTTAAGTTGGATGGGGCTTCACATGGAGGTGGAGAATCACATGTGCTGATTGTTGTTATTATTTCACTATCCCAAATCGATCCGTTTATACAAATGGTTTTGACTCTAATTTCGTATACTCCACAACTATCCGGTGAGATAGTTTTGTTAAGGGTAGTTTCAGTAGGATATGCGGTTGTTGAACTCGAAGACCAACCTGCATTAGGGTTGCTATAAGTATCAGCGGGTCTATATTCTACGATATAGTAATATTCGTAGGTGTTCTGCCAACTGACATAAATGGAAGTTGGAGAGAGTATTTCATGATTAAAAGTCTCCACATAATTACATCCATCATTAGGTATTTCAACAATGATAGTTTCGCTTAATTCTCCATTACTTGTATTAGTGCCATCATAGCAAAGAGCATATACGTAGACTTCGTATGTTTCTCCAGGTGTTAGGTCTGTAAGTTCAAATGTAGTATTATTGGGATTACCAACATTATTATCGTCTAGGAATACCGCATATTGAAATGCACCAAGAACGGGATCAAAATTAATTGTAGCAGTTGTTCCATTAACATCGACTGTCAGATTTGTTGGTGCAGCGCAAAACTCAAGTTCATCATCATCTGTAGTAGCTGTTATATAAGCTGAGTCAGAACTTAGCATGCCTTCACAGCTTGAGTAAATGGTGATATTATATTGAGTCAGTGGATTAAGGTTTTCAAAAGTATAAGTTTCGACATTAGTTGTGACTATGGTAACATCAGAGCTGAATGCCTCTTGTAGGTGAATTTCATAGTTGTTAATTTCGTTATTGATTGTAAATTGAATGGTGATGAAGTCAGTGCCTAAATCAGTCACCCAAATCTCATCGGGTGAACTACAATTATTATAATTATTTACAAAATTGGTAAATGCATATGCTGTCCCACCATTTTCACATACAGCTCCAAGCCTAACGTAATACACGCCATTATAATCGAGTGATTCGAATAGGTAAGAGGTGTTTTCAGCCCCACCAACATTTCCATAAGGCTCCCAATCAATTTCATTGGTAGAAATTTCTATAGTATAATAATCTACATAGGGAGATCCTTCCCAAGTCATCAGTACATTATTGGCTGCTTCCACTACGGTTGTTAAGTTAGTAGGTGCTGGACACTCATAGTCGCCATTTGAATTACTGATAAGTAGGTTGTCTATGTAGAGATTATTACCATGATCATTAATACTTTTGAAAGAGATATAGATATTACCAGACAAGCTCTGCTTTAAGTAGGTTAAGGAGATAAAAGCCTCTTCCCAATCATCACAGGACTCAGGTGAAAATGGAGTATAACTATTATAAGGAGGATAAGTAGTTGGTAAATCCTGAGTTTTATCAAATAAAATATGTGTATAATAGCCTTGACATTCTTGCTGTACACTTACAATTAGGTTTTCGCATTGAGAAGGACTAAATTGACTATAAGCATAATCAAAGTATAAATAAGGATCAGTAAAGGAATCTAAGTTTACTTTTAAAGTGAAGATGTCTTCTGTCCCAATATTATCATACTGCCAATTTTGAAGCTTAATGGCTTTATTCGCATTATCTGAACAATTGGCAACTTCTGCTATTTCCCAAGTGAGACTATTATCAGGATTTTCAATATAGATGGCATTGGAAATAGTGTACTCCATACTTTCATAGAAGAAACCATTTATGGTACCACTATAGAATACCGTTTGGCTTAATTCGTTATTAGCGTATTCATCATCAGCATATCCGTTAGGATAATCGAGTCTGACATAATATGCTTGTTCCCCTTCAGCCAGGTTGAAAGTTGGTAAATCGATATAAGCAAATTCACCAGAAGGAATATTCCCTGTCCAACTGTATATGCTTAAATTGTTGGGATCAGTTCCGTATGAGATCTGCAAAGAGGTGATTGTATTATAACCAGAATTGGCAATGGTAATACTTGGACTTGGATTCAGAATACAAGAGTACTCATCTATGCCATTGATTTTCCAAATGGAAGCATCATTAGCAAAAACTTCAGAGCAGCCAGGCGACTCAAATAAGCTAGGTCGATAGCCAATTAGGTAGGCTCTCATTCTCTCCTTTTGTCCTTGTGTAAACCTTTTAAAGCAAGTAAAATAGCCATCATTCATGAAATCATCTGGGTAGTATAAGTCCCCATTACAAGTATAATAATCATAGATACAATTAATACCCCCACTATTATTTGCAGGAGTATCACAGACCTTATCTCCCTCTAAAGCACAATCTTGTTCCACACAACCATCTACTGGTAAGGTAGAGCTGTGTAGTAGTCCAAAATAATGTCCTATTTCATGAGCCAGAACCCTGAATCCTCCATCAGTATTCATCTGTGAAGCCTCAATCACTATTCGGTCTGTAATTCGCCCATGTGAATCAGGACCAGAAGCTAAAGCAATAAATCCAGAAATATCCTTCACTACCCAGATATTCATATAATCTGCTGTATTCCAAGGAGGATAAAACTCATGCATGGATTCATAATTTGATTGAGGTGATTCATCCGCCACATAATTATGGTAAATAGGAGCCGAGTACCTAATAATACTAGGAGCAGTTAAGCCAATCGGATTTTTAGTAGCTAGACATAATTGAATGTTTGTATTAACAGAAGAAACATCATCAAAAAAGCCATTCAAGGCCATATTGGTATAAGCTAAAGTTTCCTCTATTGCTTCATCAGAAACATTAGAACCCTGTCCGATGACATTATCCGCAGGGTCGTGTAATATGTGAAAAACGACAGGTACTTCTACTGGAGCGTTGTAATAATTCGCATAAGCAATAGCATTTGCGCTGGAGTCAATATTAGTTGCTGCTGGAAAGTCTGGAAAGCATACTTGTATATCTCCACAAGTTTCAGGTTGTGCTTGAGTATTTAGAAAACCAAATATGCTTATGAGCACTAATAAAAGACATGTTTTGTTTGAGTAATTAACTGGCATGTTTTTGATTTGAGGTATGAGAAATCTTATCCATTTAGTGTGATATAAAGTGTTCGTCAGATTCTTAAAGAAGCTGATAATAAGTAGTAGCGTTTTCGAGAAACTACTACTTATTGAAAAGTGGCGAATTAAATAAAAGGTAAAAAAAACAAATAAATATTCCATAAATGTATATTTAGGATGTTAGGGAAATGGGTTTACTTTGATTAAAAAACTAAGGGGGTATTCTTAAGATAATTTTAGAATAAGTACCTGAATGGAAATAATCTAATTTTAAAATGGGCGATTACTTATGTTTAGGCGCTTACAATATTACATAAATGTTTAATCACGATTCGAATTTACAGCGGTGTTAGAGAATGTACTAACATTTTATTTGTAAATTTTAGAAGTCAAAATTCTATTTTTTAGCCCTAAACCATTAATTATAAATGCTTTCTAAAGTTTAATTGCGGTACTATACTATCTAAAATAGTTAATTTAATCTCGTTTACCAAAATTTAATTAAACAATTAATATGTGTATAAGTATAATTTTAAAATGATTGAAAAATAAGTTGTTATGAGATTTTTTTGAATGAAAACACCTCAAGTTTCGCACATTCTTTGTTTGTTTCAGATAATCAACTGCTTAGGTATTTTTTAATAATAGTTATGAAATAATGATCTATGTTTGCCCTGTGTTAAACAGCGGATAAATATTTTTTAATAAAGCCTATAATAAGAAAGATAATAGGACAAAGAGCAATAAATTTCCTTATTATTGGAAAGAAATTAAGCGAAAATAAAGGCGTATATTACATTTGAAAATACAAACGATTAATTGAAATAATTTAGAGTATATTTCCCGAATAAATTGCTTAAAAAAATGGATAAAATGTTCATTTTTGAATCACAAATGCCTTTTTTGCATTGTTTTGCTTAAAATTTGGGCGTGCCCCTTATGAGCAAATTCTGTCGCAAGCGTCCCGCTTGTGACAATTTGCTCATAAGGGTCGGGCTATCCGTTCTTATGCGGCTGTTCAGCAGCTATTACGCTAAGTACTGCTTGTCTCTACGAGCCTTCGCAGTACTAAGCTCCATAAGCTACTTCTCGACGCCGCATACCACTCCTATCCCTCACGCATTTTTGGGGTAGGTTGTTTGATTCGTACATTCTGATGGAGGATAATGGGAAAGGGCCGACAAAATGAATGGTCGGCCCTGACAAAAAGAGATGTAAAATGGCCGTGTTATGGATCGGCCTGTAAAAAAGTGAAGATTTTTAAAGCTTTATTAGTTTTTGAATGCTATACCCATCCTTGTGGAAAAATCAATTGAGTGTGTAACAAATTTAGGGAAAACGTATAATTAGGCTGCTAAAGGTTCATAAGTAGCTAAGGAACGTTTAAAAAATAATTTCCACCTTTAGCAACTCATCTTTTGTACCAATACTTCGTTGAAAAGCCTTGCCGATGCGCTGCATCGACAGCATTCCTTACAGGACAGGCCATTAGGTATACAATCACCGAAATTAACAGTGTATAGATTACTGTTAGGATCATCACATTGAGCTAGAGTGTTTAGCATTGAGAATGATAGCAGGCTAGTTATTAGTAGTATTGTAAAAATTAAGGGTGTTTTCATAATTTAAGTCTTTGTCATTAGTGTAATACTTTTTTTGCCTAAAGGTGATGTTATTTATTTTATAAAATGGCCAAAAATAAAGCCCTAATTGAGGTATAAGTAAGAATGTTTTAATCTGGCCATTTATAAAATTACTTCAAATATCAATTAAGTTGGCACAAAGTGCAAAAACATAAATTGTCATGTCTTCCTGGTTTTTTGTTTTAGATATTGTTTTTTTTTGCTTTTTTAATTGTTTATTTTGTTGTTAATCATTGATTTGTATATTTAAATGTATTTTTGATTGATTGTTTTGAAAAATAGTGTTTAAAATGATTTTTTTTTGTAATTTTATCTTTTAGAGGGCTTTGTTGCGTGAGGGATGGTAGTGGTATGTGGCGTTTATGCGGCGACTTACGTAGCTTAGCTGGACGCAGGCTGGCTTTAGCAGACAAGTACAGCTTAGCGTAGTAGGAGCGGCATAGCCACATAAGAGCGGACAGCCCGACCTGATTATTTTTTGGGCCATCGTTGGGCCGACACATAGGTACGGCCCTTACATACGATGGCCCAAAAAATAATCGGGGCACGCCCTAATTAATGATAAATGCGTAATGCTTAATGATAAATTTTGCTTGTGCTGCGAACTTTGCTTATGTGTCTCTATGTAAATGGGAATAGCTTTAATCTTTGTAAATGAGTTCAATGAAAAAAGGCTAACTTCTAAAAGAAATTAGCCTTGAATAATTACTCCAAAATACCGTTTGTTATTTGATCAGCAACCATCCCTTGCTCCTCCTTTTTTAAGAGGGGAATGTTTTTGGCTATTGAGGTAAAAACTTATTTGATGAGCTTTTGTACGAAATGTTTTTTTTCGCCGAAGAGATGGATGTAGTATAAACCGTTATTTATAAATTATTGCT
>JAHDDN010000472.1 GCA_020629335.1 Chitinophagales bacterium
CCGTAGCCCTGCTATGAACCTCAAAAATGCCTTGAACTACAAAAAAACAGCTAATCCTTACAGGACAGGCTTTCAGCTTCATTATAAAACTTTAAATGAGTTCAAAGTCTATTTGATAATTACGATATGTTTAGGCCACTTTGGAGGACATCTCTAATAGAACCGTAAGTATTACCTAAGTATTCAGGAATATCACTTTCCTTAATCCAAGCAACGCGCTCTATTCCCTCTTCTTTCTGAGGTTTTAAGGCGCTATCGTCCAGACAATCCATATTATACCAATGCGTTTGTTTGAGGACTCGCTTCTTGTCTATTTGATAGGTATGCCAAGTACAATCTTGCCCTTCAGAAGGAAGGATTTTTTCATTGAGGATTAAATCACGAGCGCCTGTTTCTTCTTCTACCTCTCTAACTGCTGCATCCTCTATTTCTTCTCCCTTTTCTACCTTTCCTTTAGGTAAATCCCAAACTCCATTGCGTTCAATTAGTAAAACTTCTTCTTCTAGGTTTTTAACTAGACCGCCAGCTGCTGAAATTAATTTATAATAGGAGAGAAAGTCGTCTATTACCTTCTTTTCAGTTTTTCCAATAATATAAGCCTTTCGGAGCTTGTTATTTTGTTCGATATATCTAATAGTGTCTAATAAATCCTTTTTATGTAGATAACGTACTTGTAAAACATCTCTGGAGCTATTCGAAAACCCTTCCATAATATCACTCACTAAATAAACAGGTACATTATTAATATAAACTTTGCTCATGATTCAATTATTTGCTAGCTCCAAAGTTAAAAAAATTAAAGGAAATTTTTTGTACCGTTTTTTGTTGTAAATGGGGAATGTATTTTTGCGTGAGGGATGGTAGCGGTATGTGGCGTTCATGCTGCGACTTAGGTAGCTTAGTGATGCGACGGCTGGCCCGAAGGGCAGACAAGCAGCACTTAGCGAACTTAGAGCAGCATAGCCGCATAAGAGTGGACAGCCCGACCTGCGCCTTCGGCGAATGCAGAATGCGTAATGATGAATGATAAATTGACTCGTGCTACGCACTCGCTGTTATATGCGCAGGGCACGCCATTATTTAGTTAAATAGTATATTGGTGTATTAGTTTGACTGGGCTTGTTTGAAGGTAAAATTAATTGTTAATCATTATAAAATTGAAACGATGGAAATTTGGGATTTGTATGACAAAGATGGCCAATTGACTGGCCAAACTATTCAACGAGGAGTCACCGTATTGCCACCTGATACCTATCATTTGGTGGTTCATTTTTGGATACGCAATAGCAGAGGGGAGTATTTGCTACAGAAACGATCAGAAAAAGCGGCTAGCTTAGTAGGAATTTGGTCATTTACAGGTGGATCTGTTACTACTGGAGAAGATAGTCTTTTGGGGATGCAAAGAGAAGTAGAAGAAGAAATTGGCTACCAAGTACCGATAGAGGAAGTGAAAAGAATTAGGCGTTTTATTCAAGGACATTGTATCATAGATGTGTACTTATTAGAAAAAGATGTACCATTAATTGAGTTTACGGCAGGAGAGGAAGTGAGTGAAGTAAAGTACGAAAATATCGATTCTATCGAACTATTACGTACACAAAAGTTGTTTTGGGAATTAGATGATGAATATATGCGTATCGTTTACGAATCTTAAAGTGGTATTACTTTTGTCATCTAAAGAATGAGTTTAAAATATAATAATGATATATACCCTCCCTTTTATAGCCGCTATTATAGGCTGGCTAACCAACTATGTTGCCATTAAGATGTTATTTCATCCACAGGAGAAGAAGAAAATCCTATTTTTTGAAATTCAAGGGGTTTTCCCAAAGAATCAGAAAAGAATAGCGGATCGGATCGGAAGTGTGGTGGCTAATGAGCTTTTTAATTTTGATGATATCAAAGATAAATTTGTTACACCTGAAGGCATGAAGCAGATTAATCGAATGATTGGCTTGAAAGTAGATGAGTTTCTTTATGTCAAGTTTCCAGATAAACACCCTATCGTCTCTATGTTTATGGGGGATAAGCGAAAGGAAGAGCTAAGAGAAACGCTGATGGAAGAAGTAGATATAGTGGCTCCACAATTGATTAACGGATATTTAGATGACGTAAAGGAAAAAGTAGATATACAAAATCTCGTCACCACTAAAATGGAGCAATTTTCTTCTGATAAATTGGAAGATATATTGAACGCAATTTTACAAAGTGAATTGAGATTTATTGAAATCGCTGGAGCCATTTTAGGCTTTATTGTGGGTTGTATACAGGTTGGTATTCTCTTACTGGCTGGCTAAGTATCAATTAACTTATAGGGGATTTGTCCGCTTTCACCGCCTTTGAAAGAAAAAATAGCTGTATCTTGGCGGTCTTATTAGCTAGACAAACTCTCAATGTGAATGAAAACGTATAAAAAATATTGGATTTTATTACTAAACTTAAGTTTTATAATAATTATGTACACGTCGAAAAATATAGCAGCTGAAAAAGGTGCTAAAGTTGAAGCCGAAAAGACTCAAGTATCGAAAGATATTCAGTTGGCTTATGAAGTAAGTATGGAAAACCCACATCAGCACTACTTTGAAGTGAAGATGTCAGTGAGTAATTTAGAGCAAGATGAGTTAGTGGTTAAACTACCTGTTTGGACACCAGGTTCTTACTTAGTGAGGGAATTCGCAAGAAATATTGATTATTTCGAAGTAACAGATCAAAAAGGAAATGCTTTAGAGTGGAACAAAGTAAAAAAGAACGCTTGGTCTATTCAGTCTAAAGGAGCATCGGAAGTATTGGTTACTTATCGAGTGTACGCTTTTGAGCATAGTGTACGAACGAGTTTCTTAGATGCTGATCATGGCTACATTAATGGGGCGAGTGTCTTCTTATATGTAGATGAGCATTTAGAACTCCCTTCAACAGTAAAAATCAATCCTTATAAAGATTTCAAAAAAATCTCCACTTCACTCAAGCCTGTCAATGGTGATCAGTGGACCTTATCATCTCCGAACTACGATATTTTAGTGGATTCGCCTATTGAGATAGGTAATCAGGAGATTATCGAGTTTGAAGCAGGAGGTGTGCCTCATTATTTCGCATTGGTAGGAGAGGGCAATTACAAGACAGACCAAATGATTAAGGACGTTCAAAAGATCGTCGATGAGCAAGTGAAGATGTTTGGGGATATGCCTTGTGAAGATTATACCTTCATTCTACATAATACAGAGAACAGCTATGGTGGATTAGAGCACTTAAATTCTACTTGCTTAATCTATCCGAGATGGGATTATCAACCATATGATAAATATGTCCGCTATTTAGGATTAGTTTCGCATGAGTATTTCCACTTGTGGAATGTGAAGCGTATTCGTCCACATGCTTTAGGTCCATTCGATTATGAGACTGAAAACTATACACAGTTATTATGGATGGCCGAAGGTTTAACAAGCTATTTTGACGATTTGATTCTATTAAGAGCGGATCTGATTAAGCCAAATGATTATTTGAATATCGTTACCAAAAACTTGAACAGAGTAGAAAATACGCCAGGGGTGCATGTTCAGTCGCTTTCTGATGCAAGTTTTGATGCATGGATAAAGTACTATCGTAAGAATGAGAATACTAATAACTGTTGTATCTCTTATTATACAAAGGGCGCTTTAGTTGCTATGGCTTTAGATTTAGCTATTCGCCATCATACAAACAATGAGCAGAATGTAGATCAAGTATTGGTGCGAGTTTATGAAGATTACTATAAGAAGCAGGGGAGAGGTATTACTGAGAAAGAATTCCAAGAAGTAATAGAAGAGGTAACAGGCCAATCTATGGATGACTTCTTACAAAATTACGTCTATAATACTACGCCAATTGATTATAATAAATACTTGGCTTATGCGGGTTTGAAATTGGTCAATAAAAATAAGGGTGGTAAAGGTAAGCGTTTAGGAGTGTCTACGACTAATAAAGACGGTCGTTTGATGGTGAAAGAAGTAATCAGAGGTGGAATGGCTTATGAGCATGGTTTAAATGTACATGATGAGATCATTGCGATCAATGGTTATAGAGTCAAAGGTAGTTTGAGTGAGTACTTAAAAAATACTACGAATGCTGCTGGTGATGAGATAGAAATGATTATCAATCGTGGTGGTAAGATTCGTACTTTGAATATGCCAATTGGTACTGATGAGAGCTTCCGTTACACTTTCGAGAAATTGAAGGATGTGAATGATTTACAAAAGAAGATTTACAAGGATTGGTTGGGAGAAGATTTTTAAGCCTAGTGGTTCAATTTATTAGTCCTTGACAGCCCAAGTTTTGTCTTTTTACGATT
>JAHDDN010000473.1 GCA_020629335.1 Chitinophagales bacterium
TGAGGGATGCGTACGGGGGGCGTCTATGTGCTCGCTTACGTAGAGACGCATTGCAATGCGTCTCTACAGTCTGTGTAGGCTCTATAAAGAGACAAGCAGTGCTTAGCGTAGTAGCGGGCACATAGCTACATAAGAATGGACAGCCCGACCTATTTATTTTTTGGCCAGGGCGCACACATAGGTAGCGCCCCTACAATTTGGCCAAAAAATAAATGGGGCACGCCCAAATTATCTTATCAAACTAACATTTCCTCGGGCATAATCTTTTTCGCCATCTTCATACTGGATGAAGGCTTCATAGACATATACACCTAAATTCATAAATTCACCTTTTTTACTACCATCCCATCCTTGATTAGTAGAATTGTAAAGGAGTTGTCCCCAACGATTATATACGAGTAACTCATAAGTGGCAATCGAATTACCTGTTACTCGGAAAAGATCGTTTATGCCGTCTCCATTAGGGGTAAAGGCGTTGGGTATAGCAAATTTATTCTCGGCAATAGGCTCCTCAATAATGGGTTCTTCTTCTGTAGGGTCTTCAGGTTCTTCAATATCTGCTGGACAATTGAAATTGACACTGCTACTATTGAAAGCACAATTGACATTAGTAGAAATAGCATCCTCATTTTCAATCGTATAAGTGATTTCTCCAGTTTCTCCATCAACTGGTGTATAAGTATTTCCATTCCCAGTGGCGCCTTCATTATCGCCAGTAGTAATGGTCCATGTGACAATGAAATTATTACAATCGGGAGATTCTAAATAAACGTTACAGTCATCTGCAAAAGCAGTAGCTTCTATGATTGGATAGACGTTGACAGTATGGGTATAATTAAGGTCTACGTAAACATCAGGAGTGCTAGCGTCATTATCTTGATCACAAAGAATGAAGGCGTTTACTTCAATGATTTCTGCTTTACAATCTTCATTTTCAAAGTTGTGACCCGTAAATGGAGTACCTTCAGGCACATTGATAAACCACTCTATTGGATTCCCATTGTCATCTACTACATTGATGTTGGGTAGTGTTGGTGTTTCACCAGAACAGATATCTTCTGATGTAGAAGTATCTGTGGTGCTTGGACAGGGGGTTGGTGTATCTGTACAAACATATTCTGCTGAAATTGTAAAGTCACTGCAAGTCGCTGGTGCTGCAAAATTTGTTACGGAAAAGTTCACATCTCCGCTCGTTGTCTCTCCACTAAGGTCTGGATTACCTCCATTATTATCATAATCATTAGTAATACTGAAGTTAGCTGTGCCCTCACAATCATAGCTATCTACATAAGGATTGCAAGTGCCATCATCTATGACTACTATATTTAAGTCAGATAAGTCTGGATAAACTTCTATATCAAAAGAACCAGCTGCGATATAATCAATGAAGCTATTGTCGCCATATAAATCACAGATATAATAGGCATAAACGGTCGTAATAATAGGATCACAAGAAACACTTATATAGTTTATTAAGTTACCAGGAACATAAGCATCTGTTGCTTGAGGTGTCAAATAAAACTCAATTCCATCGTTCTCTACTGGCGCAATTGCAGCATTTATGACGATACTTGCTTCTATTGATGCTAAGTCCATGTTTGAGTCAATTCCACAGAAAGAAAAAGTCCCACTCGCTGGGGTTAGTACAGAAGGGCAACTATTACAATCATAGATAGCGGTTATGCTCAGTGATCCTCCGAAAGGACTATCAAGATTAGAAATAGTGAAGTTGAAACTTCCACTTGTTGTTTCTGAACTAAAGTCTGGATTAGCTCCATTGCCATCATAAGTATTAGTTACCACATAAGCAGGACTGCCATCACAGGGAAAGTCAATGCTTGGTCCACAGCTGCCGTCATTAATAATGGATATGTCGCCTATTTCATCTAAATTAGGGAAGATGGTTACCGTATGTGAAACAGCTAGATCTACATAAACATCTGGTGTTGCTGGGTTTTCATCATGATCACAAAGAATGAAGGCGTTGAGAATAATAGCGACAGGATCACAATCGGAATTGCTATAATCAATAGCTATAGAAGGTATTCCTGAACCTCCAGCTCCATCAAACCACTCCACCTCATTGCCATTATCATTATTTAAAGAGATAGTTGGTAAATTAGGCGTATTGCCTGAAGCGATGTCTTCTGTAGTAGAAGCGTCTGTTGTACTTGGGCAATCTCCACAAGGAACTGAATCACAACAAGCAATGGCAATTTGAGCAAATTCTTGCTCACAGGGAGATCCTGGGAAATAAACCGTGGCAAAATCGACGTCTGCACATTCAAAAAGCCCACTATCACAAGGAGGATTTCCTGGAGCATCTCCCACTACTGAATCGCAGACGTTACCATTAGCAGAAAGTACCTCAATGGATGCTGGGAAACCACATCCACCATCAAAACTGTTAAGTAAAAAGGGTTCTGGATAAATGGTCGCTGTATGAATAAATCCAGTTTCAATAAAAGACTCTGTAGCTGGACAATATATAAAGGCTTCTGCTGTTATCTCCTCTATATCACAACTGCCATTAGAATAAAATGATAAAGGGCTTCCATCGATAAACCATTCTAAACCATTAGGCGCACAAACTTCACCATTGCCACAAGCGAAGGGAATACAATCTGGTGGTGGCGGTGGTGGTAAAAATGAAATCTGGAAACTACAATCATAATTTGGATCTGGCGGAATGGGTATTCCAACAGTTGAAAATGATAAACATGGTATTTGACAGACTTCTTCTATAGTTGTTGTTGTAGAAGTGTTAACAACCACACTGTCTACTACAAATATATTGAATCCGCCAAAAGATTCTACTATATCTCCTTCTGGTGTTAATTCCCATACCTCAATTTGATTGAAATTAATTGAGTCAGGAGTAAATGTGATGAAAAGAGAGTCTTCTCCAATTCCTAAAGGATTATCTATGATTTCATAGTCCCACCAAGCTAAGTAATAGAAGTCAATATCATATTCTGTTATTTCTTCTTCTCCACAAACCTCTTCACAAAGATCATCGAAATAATCTCCAGGAAGACTACATTCTGGTAAAGAAAATTCAAAAAAATCGTCAATATCTACTACCCAAGTTTCATCACTAATAAATTGTGTATTAGAGGCAGTAAATACATTGATATCAGCTAAGCAAGTATCGGCCTGTATATTAGTTACTTCAGAATAAGTGTAATCATAAAAACAAGCTAAATCTGTTGCTGCAATTGATACTTCAGTTGCTGTAGGTGCTTCAACCATGTTAGGAAAAGTATAGTTCGAAGCGCCCAATATGCATTCTGAAGGAGGGCATTCCCCTTCTACAATAAATGCTGTACTGACACTTCCAGTCATACCTGATGAATGAGGCGCACAAAACTGAAGCTCAACCGTATCGCTCGAAAAGCAACTAGCATCTTCATAAGTATAAATAAATTCATAATCACCTGAATTACTCACTGTAACTTGCATGGCATCATCTAGTAGTAGTTGCATGTCTACAAGGCCATCTAAGCTATCACAAAGTAAACTCCAATTTCCCCCTTGATAATTACCATAAAGGGTATGGGATAAACCACAAATAGTATCATTTTCTCCAGCAAAGGCAGGGGGATCACAGTCTTGGGCCTGTAAGTTAGAAAAACCAAATAAAGCTAATAATAAAATTAGCGCAGACATAGGGATTCTATTATACCAAAATGGTAGTCGGGTAAAAATACGCATAAGTAAGTATTTTAGTTAAGGCTTATTTAGGCGAGGCCGGGGAGCATATATATGGTAGATACGTTTACATTAAAAAACGCTGCTTTGTATTAATTAAAAATTACGAATGACTAATTACGAATTGTTTTTGAATGCCAAGGCATTCATTAGAGCTTTATAAAAGCTGACGTTTTACAGTTTTTTGAATACTACTTAATATTCTTAAAATTTCCTCTACATCAGCTAATAGACTATTACTTTGTTTTTCACTTAAATAATTAGTATCTCTTAAAAGCCTAATCCAATAATGTGTTTCTCTGGCTTCTTTATAAGCAATTGTCAATTTAGCAAAAAATCTTTTTTGCTTTGACCTCCTATAGCTTCTTCAATATTAGCACCAATAGAAGTTCCAGACTTTAATAATTGTTTAGACAAAACAAATTCTTTCTTATTTTCAACTAAGTGTTTATAAACGTTTACTATTCGAATTGCAAAAGCATAGCTTTTATCCTTAATAATATTTTCTTTCATTTTAAGTGGTTTACCCACGAACGCCAAAGGCGTTCAAACATTCGTAATTCGTCATTAAAACAGATTGTCCAATCTTTTTTTAGAAATCGCTTG
>JAHDDN010000474.1 GCA_020629335.1 Chitinophagales bacterium
ATGAAAATTACCAACGAAACAATTCTGATATTGTTGTTAGTCTAGACATTGGTACCACCAAAATCTGCTGTATTGTTGCTCGGAAAAATGTGTATGGAGAAATTGAAGTAATTGGAGTCGGTAAAGCAGAATCAAATGGAATCATGCGCGGAGTCGTCCATAATGTTGATGTAACTGTACAAGCCATCAATGAAGCAGTAACTCAAGCTAAAAGGGAAGCTGCTATAGAATTTGATGAAGTGTTTGTAGGTATCGCTGGACAACATATCCACGCTATGCAGCATAAAGGCTATATTATGCGCGAGGAAGGTACCGATTACGAAATCCGTAAAAAAGATATCGATAAACTGATCTCTGACATGCATACGCTTATCTTCAATAAAGGAGATAAAATTATTCATGTTATACCCCAAGAGTTTACAGTCGATGCCGAAAGAGGCATCAAAAATCCTATCGGTATGTCAGGTGTCAGGGTAGAAGCTGATTTCCACATGGTTATCGGACAGGCTGCCGCAGTAGAAAATATTCATAAATGTGTGGAAAAAGCAGGTCTAAAAATCAAAGAATTGATTTTAGAACCACTAGCATCTGCTGAAGCCGTTCTAGATAATGATGAGAAAGAAGCAGGCGTCGTATTGGTTGATATCGGTGGCGGGACTACTGATGTTGCCATATTTGAAGATAATATCATCAGACATACTGCTGTTATTCCGTTAGGAGGTAGCATCGTAACTAAAGATATAAAAGATGGTTGTAAGGTCGTAGCTAAACATGCAGAAACCATGAAAGTAAAACATGGTGTCGCCCTTAGCTTGCCTCAACAACAAGATTATATTATTGCAATTCCTGGATTTAAAGGACGCAATCCAAGAGAGGTCTCTCACAAATACTTAACAAAAATTATTGAAGCAAGAATGATTGAAATTCTTGGCTTTGTTAAAGCAGAAATCAAAGCATCAAAATTCGATAATAAATTAATTGCTGGTTTAGTGCTTACTGGCGGTGGGTCTCAATTACAATACTTAGATAAACTGACTGAGTATGTAACGGGATTACCAACTCGCGTAGGCTTTCCTTCTGAAAAATTGGCTAAAGCAAGCGCTGATAATCTCAAAAGCCCAATTTATGCAACAGGAGTCGGCCTAGTAATTAAAGGATTCGATTATGTAGATTTTGAAGATGCTAAAGCTAGCTGGGAACCAACTCCTGAAGTAGAGGAAGTGGTTAAGGAAAGCTGGATTGTTCGATTAAAGGAAGCAATAAACGGCATATTAGAGCCTGACGAAGAACAAGACTTTGATAAGCCTGATGAGGACGATTTTAATCGAGATTAAATAAATGACTCGAAAGAAAGTGTTTAATACTATTTATATTAAAAACCAAAGGACTTAAGTTATGCCAATAGAATTTATTGATTTTCCCGAAGATAACTACATCATCAAAGTAATTGGCGTCGGTGGTGGTGGAAGCAATGCTGTAGAAAATATGCATGAAAAAGGCATTGTTGGAGTGAGTTTTATCGTATGCAATACTGATGTACAAGCATTAGATAAGTGTACCGTCCCTACTAAGGTACGATTAGGACCTAATTTAACAAAAGGATTAGGTGCAGGATCAAGACCTGAAGTAGGCCGAAATGCAACTATCGAATCTTTGGAAGAAATCCAAAGACACGTTGGAGCTGAAACCAAAATGGCCTTTGTTACTGCAGGCATGGGCGGTGGAACTGGAACAGGTGGAGCCCCGGTAATTGCCAAAGCATTAAAAGAAATGGGCATATTAACGGTGGGTATTGTTACCTCTCCTTTTGAAATAGAAGGAGCTACCAGAATCAGAAATGGCCAGGGAGGAATCGAAGAACTGAAAAACAATGTTGATACGCTTATCATCATTAGCAATAATAAATTACTGGAAATGTATCCTAATTTATCATTGCGTCAAGCCTTCTCCCAAGCAGATGATGTATTAGCGACCGCCGCAAGAGGAATCGCAGAAATTATCACCAAAACAGGTGAAGTAAACGTCGACTTTGAAGATGTTAATACCGTTATGAGAGATAGCGGTGTGGCCTTAATGGGATCTGCAACTGGTGAAGGAGACGAAAGAGCGCAAAAAGCAATTAAAGAAGCTCTTAGCTCACCTTTAATCAATGATAACGATATTAGCGGTGCTCAACATGTTTTACTTAACATTACTTCCAGCAGTGATAAACCTGTCGGAATGAAAGAGTTTGGCGTCATCACTAATCATGTTAAAGAAATGACAGGTGAAGAAACCAACATCATTTGGGGAACTTGCTATGATGATGATCTGGATGATCAGTTATGTATAACCGTCATTATCACTGGCTTTAATAATAATGAAGAAAGCGTGGCCGAAGTGGAACCAGAACAACAATATGTTGCACCGCCTCAGCCAGTAGTAGAGTATACTCCGCCAAAGCCAAAACCAAAACCAGTCGTTCCTTTGGATAATCATCCTAATAATAGCTCTGAAGAAATCGAGCTAAGAAAAAGAGAAGAACCTTCTAATCAAGTAGTATTTGATGGATTTGATAACTTTAATCCACCTAATAATAATACCCCTTCTGGTACTCAACCACATGGAAGAGATGAAGGTATAGAGGACGAAGATGATTCGATGAGAGAGCTTAAAAAACGAATCGAACGTAAAACCCAACAAACTCGCGCAAGATTAAATAAATTAAGCGAGGATTTACTTCGAGAGTTAGAAGGCAAACCTAGCTATAAACGAGATGATAGCTATTCTGATGAAGATGATGTGATGCATTCAGATGAACAATATTCTTCTGATTATAGCGTCGATAAAGATGATCTGGATGATTCAGAAAATTCGCATCTCCACAAAGGTGTAGATTAATTTATAAGTTTAGTATATAGTAGAAAAGAGAAGTTGAGTTATCAACTTCTCTTTTTTTGTTATAGGTATTTAGACAACCTACAGACTAGAAAGTTGTTAGAGAAGGAAACAATATTCATGTCAACGAATAAGCAAATACAATTCTTGGATTGGGAAGTGATTTCCTATCAACAAGCATGGGAAGAACAAGAACGTTTGTTCCGAGCTACGATTGACCAAAAAATTCAGAATAGAAAAGTAAGTGCTGAAGAACAAGTCATTACCCCCAACTATCTGATATTTTGTTCGCATCCACCCGTCTATACTTTAGGCAAAAGCGGCTCTATGAATAACTTATTACTCAATAATATTGAGCTACAAGATAAATCTATAGAGTTTTTTAAAACAAATAGGGGAGGGGATATTACTTTTCATGGTCCAGGACAAATAGTCGGCTACCCGATATTAGATTTAGATCACTTTTTTACAGATATTCATCGTTTTTTACGTTATTTGGAAGAAGCTATTATTTTAACCTTAGCAGAGTATGGCATTAAGGGAGAACGCCTGCAAGGAGCTACAGGTGTATGGATAGATGCTGATAATCCTTTGAAAGCAAGGAAAATTTGTGCGATGGGAATTCGTTGTAGTAGGTGGGTGAGTATGCATGGCTGGGCATTCAATATCAATACGGACCTAAATTATTTTAATTATATCATCCCTTGTGGTATTGATGACAAAAAAGTAACTTCTTTGAATAAGGAGTTGGGCAAGGATATTGTGGATATAGATGAAGTAAAAGCGCACTTAAAAAGACACTTTTGCGATCTGTTTGAAGCAAAACTGATTTAATCTTGCAATCAGATTTATCGGCTTAGGGATGGAAGCGGTATGTGGCGGCCATGCCGTGACTTACGTAGCTTAGGCACGCGCAGGCTGGCCTGAAAGGCAGACAAGCGGGCCTTAGCGAAGTAGGAACGGCATAGCCTCATAAGAGCGGACAGCCCGACCCATTTATTTTTTTGACCAGTATTTGTAGGGACGGACCTATGTGTCCGCCCTCCCAGATGGGAGCATTATTAATGGCCAAAAAAATAAATGGGGAAGCCCCAAAAATTCAAAGAAAAATTATGAAGAAAGATATTGATTTTATTAAAGTAACTGATGTCGCTGTGGCAGTTGTGCCAGATGGATTAGATGATGATGGTAATCAAATTTATAAGGCATATTTGATTAATCTGAAGAATGAACCACTGCAAAACGTACTGATCAGAACTAAGGGCTTTGGTATCGTCAATGGGGAAGAAGTGCAAACTTCTACCATGCGGTATTTGATTGAGTATGTAGGAACACAGAAGTCAGTGGTCATTGAACCGATTAATGCAGAATTATTAGCCTTATCTAATGAATATTGGGTTAGTTTTAAGCATGACAGCTATCTTTACGATAGAA
>JAHDDN010000475.1 GCA_020629335.1 Chitinophagales bacterium
GCAAAGAATCAGGAGAAAAGTACAAATTAGAAGATGAAGTAGTTACTTTCCTTGGGTAATTGTTTATTTTGGGGCTTCCCATGCGCTCGTAGGGGCCGACCTATGTGTCGGCCCTCCTGATTTGGGCGCACACATAGGTGCGCCCCTACAAATTTCAATGTTTATTTGGGGCTTCCCCGATTTGTTTTTTGGCCAGCGGGCGCACACATAGGTGCGCCCCTACAAATTTCAATGTTTATTTGGGGCTTCCCTCGCTTCGTATTTTTCGATTGTTCCCGTCTATCAAAATTCAATCAATAAATCAAAAATCAATCAATCAACAAGTGGCTCGGTCGGGCTGTCCGCTCTTATGTGGCTATGCCGCTCCTACTACACTAAGGCCCGCTTGTCTCTTATTGGAGCCTGCGCGTACCTAAGTTTCGTAAGTCGCAGCATGGCCGCCACATACCACTCCCATCCCTAAGCCAATTCTAACCGAAAAACGTTTTAACTGAATAAGCAATTAACCGAAATGCTATATTTAACTGATCTCAGTTATTCAGTTATCCAGTTTAGCAGTTTGTCGGTTATTCAGTTATCCAGTTTAGCAGTTTGTCAGTTATTCCACCAATTATTCCCTTTTTATCCCTGAATTTCATACTTTTGTGGCTCCAAAACTATCCCTCCCATAGTATCGTTTGTACCTTTTTCCGTCTCAAAAACCGTGAGGCTTTTAATGATGAGAATATAAACGTTTGATTTAATACGCAACTAATATTGATAAGTCGGAACACACAATAAATCCAGCAAGAATAATGCATCAAGTTTCAGTAGTAATACCAGTATATAATGAAGAGGAGAATATTATACCTCTACATGAAGAAGTAAAAGCGGTCTGTGAAGCTAATAATTATGAATACGAAATCATTTTTATCAATGATGGCTCATCAGATAAAACAGTCGAAATGGGCCGTACACTTCATCCTGTTAAACTGATCAATTTACGTAAGAATTTTGGTCAAACTGCCGCAATGGATGCAGGTATTAAAGCGGCGAAATATCCATACATTATTACGATGGATGGAGATAGACAAAATGATCCAACAGATATTCCGAAGCTCATCCAAACATTAGAAGCCGAAGATTTAGATATTGTTTCTGGATGGAGAAAAGATCGTAAAGACCCATTCATGAAACGATTCGTTTCAAGAGGGGCTAATTTGCTTCGTAAACTACTAGTACATGATGGAATCCACGATAGTGGCTGTTCCCTCAAAATATACAAAAAAGAATGTTTTGACCACCTTTCTCTATATGGAGAAATGCATCGTTTTATCCCTGCCTTACTAAAGATCAAAGGCTTTAAGGTTGGAGAAACAGTCGTCAATCACCGAGCAAGAGTAGCAGGAGTAACTAAGTATAATTGGCGAAGAACCTTTAAGGGCTTGATAGATATGGTATCGGTTTGGTTTTGGAATAAATATGCTGCACGTCCGCTACATTTATTAGGCGGTCTTGGCGGAGTATTTATTATCCTCAGCATCATAACAGGCATAATTACATTAAGCCAGTTCTTTATGGGAAAAGGAATGTCTGAGTCAGCCTGGCCCATGTTAACGATGTTTTTATTCTTAGGGGGTATTCAATTATTCATTTCTGGATTATTAGCAGATATCATTCTCAAAAACTATTTTGAAACAACCAAAGATGCCTCTTACTCTATCAAGGAAGTGATAGAAAATTAATAGAATAAGAACTACTGAATAAATAGCTAAGAAACAGTGAGCAAAACACAAACATATCCTATTAAGGACGTCCTATTGGGAGTTATACCTAGTACTTTGCTATTAATCATGATGTTGATTTTAGGAAATAATAGTGTATCCAGCTTTCAAAGCATAAGCTTCATTTCCTATATTATCAGTGTATTATTGATTGCTGCAATTGCTCAATCTTATAAACCCAATAGTAAGTTTCAAAAATTAACTCAAATAGGCTTATTTTTAAGCATCCTCATCAACTTAGCATTCACTTTTTTATTCCCGATCCTAGGAACAAGTTCTCTTATGTTCATGATTCGGATTCCCTTCTTATTTATATTCGGATTTTTTGGAACCTTAGCTATATGGGAGTCAAGAGCCACTATAGAAAAAGCCAATCTAAAAACAGAAGAGCCAATCAAGGCCACCTCATCAATAGCCCAACTATTTGAAAAAAAATGGGTGTCTTTCCTAATATTAGGAATCATCTTTATCCTAGCATTAGCCTTTAGGCATCATAATCTTATGTTATTAGATACCTATCGAGATGAAGATCACCATATTTCCAGTGCCAGAATGCTCTTAGAACAAGGCTTCTTTGAATATAGTAGAGGGGCGATTGTTACTTATTTTACTTATCTATCTTGTCTAATAGGAGATGCAAGAACTTATCACGAATTTGTTTATTGGGGGCGTATTCCAAGTATCATATTTGGGTCTTTAGTAGTGATTCCTTTATTCTTCTTGGGCAGAAAAATCAATAATTATGTAGGGTTAATAACAGCCACACTGTGGGCAATCTCTCCTTGGGCAATCGGTGTATCTCGAAATATTAGAGAACACCCCTATTATCTATTTATTAGCTTAGTATTTATATTGATATTATTGGAGTTAATCCCAATCGTGATTGATTACCAAAAAAAGAATCTCAAAAAAATCATTGCTTATAGTACGGCTCTTTTGTTATTCCTAATATATGCCTTTGCAATAGACTGGCTTTCTACACTTAAATTAAATGGAGTTGTATTTGCTGTCTTGGTATTTGCTTATGCTATCAGTCATTTGGATAGTTTTGTTGATATCATCAAGAAGAATATAAAGATATTAATAGGCGGAATAGGAGCGATGGCGCTATTTATTATTCCAGCCAGTAGAAGTAAATTTGTCAACTTTAAAGATGCGCATGATGTGAGATGGGCTGATAGCTTTCTGAACCCATTAATAGATTCTCCTGTTCACTGGTGGAAAGAGATTACTTTAGATTCCTATTTAATTTACTTTTTTCTAATAGCAGGAATGGCCCTTGCATTAGTCTATAAAAAACGCTACTTCTTTGTTTATTTGATTACGGCTTTAATCATTATAGGTGCTTACCATTTCTTCTTTGACAGGTATTATGCGCCTCGATATATCGTTTATGTTTTACCCTTCTATACACTTATATTGGGGACAAGTATTTATTACTTAGTCAGATCAGTCAACTTATCCTATTCAGCCATAAGTTTTGTAGGAAAGCTAATTTTAATAGCTGGGCTCGGATGGGTATTCAATATCAATAACTCCATTAAAGCAGTCAATGAAACGGAGTACTTATCGAGTTATGCTATAGCTACTACTGGAGAATACCACAATGATAAAAGTGTAGTGATAGACTTCTTTAATAGAAAAAAATTAAGTAAAATTAATAAAGAGCCATTTATCACCTCAATTTATGAACATGTCTTAGATCATGAATTTGGAATGCGTGATATAACTAAATATAAATACAAAGATATTAATCGTTTCAAAACCCTTGATTCTGTTATTGCAGTTAATAATAGTGGTTGGATTATATTAGATGCCCACCGAAATGGTATTTGGAAAACAGGCCTTCCACAAAAAGGAGCATTTAATAGAAATGGGGTGAGAATTAAAACGATGTTAAATGAAGACCTTTGCCAAATATATCGTTGGAATAAAGGTGGCTTTAATGATAAAGATGAAACCTCTATAGTAACCGCAGAATTTGATCCTAAGGTGATCATGGATATTTCGAAGCCCTATGCTATTTCTTTTTGGATCAACTCCAATTTAGAAACACCAGGTAGGCCCATACGTATTGGAAACAACCATTTAGATGGGATTGGTATTGAATCTTCTACTATGTTTGGACGTGGAGGCTTTTTCTTCCGTTATTCAGATAGTGGTGAATGTGCTGGTTTGGAAACAGGTGTAGTTAATGATAAAAAATGGCATCATATAGTTTGGTATCAAACAGGAGGTAGTATAGGAGATGAATACGGCCTATTTGTGGATGGTAAACTCAAAGCAACTTGTAGAGTGCCAATAGATAAGTTTGGAACAGTTAATTTTTACATGTCTAACTTTGATGGCCGAATGCAGGATATGAGGATATATGACCAATCTTTAAGTGAAGACGAGGTAAGTGCTATATTTAATAAAATAGATCTTGTTTCTGCTAAGCCTAACAAAAATCCAGATTATGATTTAACACCTATCGAAAGATGGGTAGTAGAGGATGAAGATTTTTAAAATAATAAAATGAAAATACTTTTTTTAAATTACG
>JAHDDN010000476.1 GCA_020629335.1 Chitinophagales bacterium
CACCGTTTCGTTCAACTGAAATATTAACGCCAATAAAAGAAGTTGTAAACATGGAGTGCTTGGTGGGGCGTTGATATTCCTTTGAGTTGCCAGTAATTTAAAGAACTGAACTAACAATGAAGACCAAATTAACTATTGAAAAAGCAATATTTGAACAGGAATTGAAAGATTATATTCAATCAGGACAGTCTATTTTGGAGAAATATTCAAAAACTAATATTTCACAGGACGAATTTCAAGTATTAGAAAAGGAATATGATTATTGGGGCGATGAAGTGGAAGAATTATTAAAACAGCGGTTTGATAATCCCAAAAACGAATATTATAGCTCTTTTGAGAATGCAGGTAGTTCTAATACAGGTTCTTTAACTGCGGTTATGAGAGGTGCAAATCCTGACGATATTATGTTTAGGTATAAATATTTTAAGGACAGAGTTGAGCCGAGGATTGAAAACCTGATTTCATTGAGTAAAAAACTCAAATTTATTCCTGATTTTGCAAATAGTGATAACAAAGAAAATAACGATATAAGTATGGCAAACCCGAAGATATTTATTAGTCATTCAAGTTTAGATAGTAAAATTGTGGAAAAAGTAATAGACACTTTAGAAGCAATTGGAGTTCCAAGCGATAAAATATTTTGCTCATCGTTTGAAGGATACGGTGTTAAATTAGGTTCTGATTTTTTAGATGTAATAAAAAATGAATTGGACAATGAAGTTCTTGTTCTTTTTATTCTGTCTAATAATTTCTATTCAAGCGTCGTTAGCTTATGTGAAATGGGAGCAACTTGGGTAAAGACAAATCAACATATTCCTATTCTGATTCCTCCGTTTAATTATGGTGACATAAAAGGTGTAATACCAACTACTCATGGTATGAAAATAAATGAAAAAGAAAAATTCAATACGCTTAAGGAAATAATAGAGAATTTTATTGGTTTAGCACCTATTGGAGTTTCTGTATGGGAACGTAGAAGAGATAAGATACTAAAAGAAATAAAAGAGGTTTTAGACCTTTCAAATGTTGTGTCAAGTACTACAATTTCAGCAGGTAAATCTGAATCCAATAACGAATCAGAAGAATATGATTCAGATGATATTACTGCTAAAATAAAAGAGCTTAGTAAAAAGGAATGGCCAGAAGATTTTGAGATGCAACTTGATTATATTCAAAAACAGCAAAAAGCAGTTGCGGAACTTAAAGCCCATAAACCACTGGACATTGATGAAGAGGATTTTCAACTTGTTAGAAGAAAAGCAAAAGAAGAATGGGCTAACGATTTTGAAATGCAATTAAATTACGAACAAAAACAGGTGGAAAGTCTTAGAAGGTTGAAAAAGATATAAAAACTACTGGCAACAATGTGTAAAAGTAATAGTCAAAATAGTAGTGAATTCAAGGGTTGTAGCCTGCTTCAACTTTCTTGTAATTTGAAAGGGAAGTGCTACGCAATAGGCTACTATTCTTATACGAACCGTTAGTGCGCCACGAGGTGATACTCATCCAGTAGGTGAAAATCCTACCAGGGCAATTGACTGTTCACCCTGAAGAAAAGTGGACCGTAAGTTTCGTGAGGAACTCGCTGAAGCTTTGATTTTCAAATATTCAAGCCGTAATGTGAGAACGTGAACCCGTAGTAGCTTCGAGAAGTGTATCCGTAGATTTGGGGACAGTATTGACGGTCTGGAACCCTGCCATATTGCATGGATCAACAGTCACAAGAAATGCAATAAACTACCGGAGTCAAAGGGATGGCGTGAATATAGATGGATAAGTATTAAACGTGGGAGGTCTCTTTAAGTAAAGAATGGCCATCTTAAAAGTCGATATATAAGCATAGCGAAGTTATCGATTGCTTAAAGAGAAATCGGAGAAGCCCATAGTCCCGATTATCCAAAGGACAACATAACTTTTGGTAGGGAAGGGGCTTTACTTTAGAAACACTTGAATGAAAAACAGAATGGTTTGTATTGAAGAAATTTTATCAGCAGATCCATCGCAAAGCGATGTTAACATACGTGTATTTAGGTAGGCTGTTTCAAATGACAATAAGATGTTGCGTCGGTTTTAAGGCAATAAAATTGTGCTGAAGGCACAATAAATCGGCTAACCCCATATTTCAATATGGGGATTGGAATGGGAACTAGCTCTTAGTGCCTTTAGGTACTTCATCCATTTTAATATAAGTACCTGACGGCACTATAATATGGGGGATCATTCTGACCCAGCATTAAAATACTGGCTTATCTGATTTTACATGTGCCTTCAGCACATTTTATTACAAAAACCGACGTAACTCCTAATCGATATTTGAACACCACGACCCAATACTAAGTACCCAAACCCCCCGCATAGGGATAGAAGTGGTATGTGGCGTAAAGAGGCGACTAATGGAGCTTAGGTGCACGCAGGCTCCAATAAGAGACAAGTGCGCCTTAGCGAAATAGGAGCCGAATAGCCACATAAGAACGGATAGCCCGGCTGCTGCGCTTCGCTTGCAATGATGAACTATAAATGATGAACTATGAACTTTTTGGTATGTACTACGTACCTTTGTTATCAAGCGCAGCAGAATGCGCCAAAGAATTGAATTATGAATTATATTTGTTTTGCAATCGCCAATACGAACGCATGGGATGCGCCCCAAAATACTAAGGTAAATGGATATAATATCTAAAGAAATAATATCAATCAATGGAATTGATAAGGTGAAAATAGTTGGTATCAAAACAGGTCGATTAGCGATTAAAGAAAGCGCTTTAAATTCTAAAAAGCCTGGTTTCATTAGTACCTTATTATCCTTTAAAGATAAAGAATTTGGTCAGTGGCTTCCCATTTGGGTATGTCATACTTCAGTAGGGCTGATAGCTAATAATAGGCTCTATTTATTTGGAGGAGATGTTGCTTATTCGACTAATAGGCTTGTAAATAAGGTGTTTTCAGCTACGATTAAGAGCCATCAAGAAAATATTGAAAGTTGTAATCAAATTCTTTCATTGGCCAAAAAGATGAAAGTTGTATTTCTTCCCACCCATGATTTAGAAAATGCGCAAAGATTGAAGCTGGTTTAGTTTTGTACACCTCCTTACTTAGAAAGAAAATTAATTGCTATATTGTGGGCTTAAAAAATATGGAATAATGGAATTGGGAAATTATAAGATGTTAAGCTTAACTATTTGAAAATGAAATGGTTAGAGTTGTATCTGCTTGGTTTTTTGTATGAAAAATTTGAAAAATGAGTAAGCAAAAATTAATTCGTTTTGATTGGGCAATGAAAAGATTGCTAAGGAACAAGGCTAATTTTGATATTTTAGAAGGGTTTTTAACAGAATTGTTAGGAGAAAAGATTAAAATTATATCTACTTGGGAGAGCGAGAGCAATAAAAAATATCGATTAGATAAATCAAATAGAGTTGATGTATTAGTTGAAGATTCAAAGGGAGAATTGATTATTATAGAGGTTCAAAATGATACGGAGCATGACTTTTTACAAAGATTGTATTTCGGAACCGCAACTTTATCTTTGGAAACGATAGATGAAGGAAAGGCTTATGGTGAAATCAGAAAAGTAATATCAATCGCCATAGTTTTCTTTGATTTAGGCCAAGGGAAAGATTATATTTATAAAGGACAGACCACATTCATTGGAATAAATAAAGGAGATACTTTAAAATTAAATTCTACACAAACGGAGTTATATAAGAAAGAATTGGTTGAACAAATATTTCCTGAATATTATTTAATTAAAGTTAATCAGTTTAATGATGTAGCAAAAAGCACATTAGATGAATGGATCTATTTTTTGAAAAACGAAGAAATTAAAGATGAGTTTAAGGCGCAAGGAATTCAGAAAGCCAAAGAAACTTTTAATATCATGAAGTTGAGTGATGAAGACTTGACAGAATATAATCAGTATTTGGACGATTTAAGATACCAAAAAAGTATGTTTGATTCTTCCTATCGTGCTGGAGCGATAGAGTATAGATTGAAAATTGTCAAACAGTGTTTTAAGAAAGGAATGTCTGCTGAAGAAACAAGTGAAATTGTAGATATGCCTCTTGAAAAAATTATTGATATATTTAGCCAATTGAAAGAAGATAAATAAGAGATGATTCAATTTATTTTAAATAACGAGCTTATTCAGACCACTGCCAATGCAGGAATAACGCTGCTGGATTTCATAAGAGATCACCAGCGACTAAAAGGAACCAAAATTGGTTGTCGGGAAGGAGATTGTGGCGCTTGTACCGTTTTAGTCGGTCAACTGAATAAGGATAAAGTCTCCTATCAGAGCA
>JAHDDN010000019.1 GCA_020629335.1 Chitinophagales bacterium
TTATTCAATGCATCTACGACTGCTTTTTTCAATTTTGCCATTGTTTTTGATTTTTAAATAGATGATATTTTAGGCTTGTTTATTAGTCCTTTATAAAACTAAGCTAAGTTTATTAAACTTTCAAAGTTTAGCAAGCTTATCCAGTATTAAATGATAAATGCACAGCTTTATTACAACATCTTAGAACAATAGCAGCACTCATATAGTTTAGCGCTATATAAAATTTGTATTTAGACTGCTTATAAATAGGCAGATGGGACTTTATTTATCGTATTGTTCAATGATTTTCTCAAAAACAGACTTCAAGCTTATGGCAAGGGTGGGACCCACCCGTTTCCGCCGCCGCCACCGACTCGCTCGGTGCATTTTTAGATAGACCTCCGGCTGCCTTGCTATCCCAACCGTTTGAGAGAAGGTGCTATCAATGAGTAGTTTCTGCTACCCAACTTATGTTAGAACGTTCCTTTACTATTAAGAGTCCTAATCAACATAAATTCCATAAAATAAAATGGATTTTTTTTAATTTTTCTTTTAATTATTCAGCATTAACACTTCAATGTTTAACTCTTGTGATATTTTATTTTTTTCATTATCAGTGAGTTATGCTGAAGATAAGATTCTGCAACAAGCTATCGTAGGTTTGTATGATTATTATGTGTCTGATAAACAAAAAAAGCCCGCAACAGGAAAAAAACACTTTCCTACTGCAAGCTTCTGAACTAAACCTTAATGGTTTTTTATTCTGCCATCGGCTCCTCATCCAAAGTAGCCATTTCGTAGTATTCTATTGGATCAGTATTATCACCAAATTTTGGACAATCACATTTTTTGCCTTTGATAGCAGCACAACTGCTCATAATTCCTAAACCAAATACCATTAAGGCGATATAACTGAATGATTTTGCTCGTTTCATGATTTTGCTTTTTTATTAATAGAACCGATATAAAAGCTTTAAACCAGTTCTTGTGTAGAGTTTTTTTGACTTAGGGATGCTAGACTCGTTTAAAACGACTTCTAAGCTAATAAAATTATGTGTGATCTGAAAAAATACCAGCGTTAAATTGTTAGAACAGCATATTTGCTGCGTTAGGGATAGGAGCGGTATGAGGCGTATATGATACGACTTACGGCGCTTAGTGATGCGATGGCTGGCCCGAAGGGCAGACAAGCAGCACTTAGCAAAGTAGGAGTAGCATAGCCTCATAATAGCGGATAGCCCGACCCATTTATTTTTTTGATCGTTTGTAGGGGCGCACCTATGTGTGCGCCCTCCTTGCGTGTGCGTACTTATCTGAGTATTGCCAAAAATAAATGGGAAACGCCCTAAAAAAGAAATTAAAATGAATGAATAATCAACAAATCCTCACCTTTAAAGTATTGCGTGAGATTATTTTTATCATCTGTATAGCCTAATAGGAAGCCACCACCACCTGCCCCACATATTTTGAGGTAGTAATCATCAGTGTTTAGGCCAGTTTGCCAAGCGGACGCATAAGCATCGGGTATCATGCGCTGGAAGTAATCGGTTTGAAAGATAGATACCTGCTTGAATAAGTCTTTGATGGGGTGATTTAGTAAGAAGGCCTGGATTAGCTGTTCATTATAAGGCTTTAGCTTTTGATCGCAGGCATTTTTATAGCTTTCCTCTTGGCAGCGACTCAGAAAATGATCGACCAAAGGCCCTGTTTGTCGAGTGATATGCGTATCTAATAGGAACATAGCCGCATTGGTGTCGCCTTCATTGGGAATATCGACGCTTTCAATATGCTTGGCACTTAATAAAAAGGCTTGATTCAAGTAGCAAATCAATGGGTCAGTACCAGAGCTTTTACCGTGAAAGTAGGATTCTAATTGAGCGAAACCCTTTTTGAGTGCTTCAGGGGCTTTGACCTTGTTTTGGCCGTAAGTATCGTAGATGGCAGCTACCAGCGCGCCAGAACTGCCTAATCCGTAGCCTTGAGGAATATTAGAAGATAGGTATTGGCCATTGGCTAAATCCTTAGCAAAGGCTTGATGATCAATTTCTAATAATAAATCGGGAGTGTTTTGGAGGTATTTGCTAAATGCTTGAAGGGAAGTTTTGGATTGCACTATATCGTCGTTTTCTTCTTGGCTTTGTTTCCACTCGGCATAAAAGGAAGGATAAGGCATAGCCAAGGCTTGCCCACCCAAAACAACGGTATGCTCTCCGAATAATAATATTTTAGAATGGAATCGCTTCATAGCTTACAGGGTGCTAGCGCCTTGACCCATTTGATCGTGTATTAAGTATTGGTCTTCACAGTAGGGCTTTAACTCACTTTCTATGAATGCTTGTACAGCTTCTTTGTGATCATGAGGATAAAGCAAGTGTACATTAGGCCCTGCATCCAAGGTAAAGTATAAAGGCACTTTCGTTTCTTTACGATAGGCTCTTAGGCGATGAATGACGGCTAATGTATTGGGCTGCATCAAAATGAAGGATGGGCGAGAGGTCAGCATCATACTGTGTAAAGAAAAGGCTTCCTCTTCTAAAATCTCTCCGAATCGTTCTATATCTCCACTTTTGAGAGCTGCTAAGATGGCATCCATATTTTCGAAAGCCTGCTGGAAACGTTGTTCAGCGAATGGGTGATTATTCATTAATGCGTGGCCTGCACGGCTGGAAACGGCCTTTTCTCCCTTACTGACGATAAGAATACTATCTTGATAGTTTTTGAATACAGGATGTAGTTCCTCATAAGGAATCGCATAATCATTAGAGCTTTGAGCAATGCTTTCACTCGCTCCCCATATGGCTGCATCTGCATAGACAGATCGACAAGCACTGCCAGAACCTAAGCGAGCAATATAAGATGCCTTTTTCATAAAGGCGCTTGGATCTTCTAAGGTGCCGAATAAGTAGTTTTCGATACTACATAGGCAAAGAGCCAATGCGCTCATGCTGGAAGCCGAAGAAGCAATACCTGATGAATGAGGGAAAGAATTGCTCGACTCAATCTCCAAATCTAATTGAGATAGAAAAGGAAAAATAGGTTGAATAGCGCCTAAGAATTTTTCGATTTTGTTGGCAAATAGCTGATTTTCTTTTCCTTCAAAAGTAAAACTTAGCTTGATACTATCATCCGCTTTTTCTTTGGCTTGATACTTTAGGTGGGTATCAGTATGCGATTGAGAGAGCGTAAAACTAATGGAGGGATTCTTGGGGTATTGTCGCCCGAATTTTCCCCAGTATTTAACTAAGGCGATATTGGAGGGGCTACGCCAACTGAATTGACCTTTTTCAATAGTGGCGGTATCGCCTATTTTAAGAGATGGATTATCGTACATTTTGTTGTTTTATCATTTTTCTGTAGGGAATGAAGGTATGAAAACCACGACTTTTGAAGTAGCTTTTTGTTTCCTCAAAAGTACGATCTGAACTCACTAAAACAAAATCTCCTCCCCATGCACCTAAAGATTTTACGACTCCCCAATAATCTTTGAAGTAAAGTACTTGGGCCGTAGAGAGATTTAAAGCTTGGCTAATTAGTTGTTCGTGTTCTTGTAGTAAGTTTTCAAACTCTTTCAATGATTGACAGGATAGGATTTGCTGAGTGATTTGATCAATAGCCGTATTATATTGCGTATAATCGCTAATCTGCGTCCGAAAGTAATCGATCGCTTTACGAGAGTTTTGTTTTTTGCCTAAGTGTACGAAATAAAGCCGATCCTTGAAAGATGGATCAAATATAATAGGTTCTACTATAGCTTTCCCATCAATTTTCCGATATAAAATAGGTCTATCATTTGCCGCACAAGCAATATCATAACCCGATCCACCAAATATTTCAAATTGCAAAGCAAAAGGATCAACCTTCGCCCATTGAGCGATATTATTGATGAGGGTAGAACTGCTACCCAGCCCCCAATCACGAGGAAACTCTAAATGGCTATTAGCTTCGTAACTTTGTTTGCCTACTAAGAAGTTAGGATTAAGTGTACGACAATAGCGAAATATCTTTTGTAATCTTTCAGTGAGCGTATTGAAACGGGAGAGACTTTCAAAATCTTTGAGGTCAAACTTAGCATTTAACCAACATTGATCACTGCTATTATAACTATTCCAAGATAAGACATTCCCTTTATCAGAAGAAGGATGTACGTACAATCCTTGTCCTCGACTAGTGGGTAGTGCTAATGCCTGTGCGCCTTCTAATACAAAGTATTCACCAGTTAGCAGCAACTTGCCATTAGAATAATAAGTGTAATACTTGTTGGGCAAAATTAAGATTTAAAAAAGGCCAAAAAATGCACTTCAAGATAGCATTTTTTGGCCAAAATTTTTTATTGAAATTTATCCTCCCGTAGGGACGTTGCACTGCAACGTCCACAAAACGCCTGCAACGTCCTTAAAAAGCAAACTTCCCACTCCCACTTCTCAAAGAAGAAAGGAACACACGAACCGCATTAAAAGAAATCGTCTTATCCTCAAAATACTGAATCGCTTTTTCTACCTCTAATTGATTGGCATCTAACTGCATTAAGATATTAGACAAGTGCATTCTCATGTGGCCTGACTGAATACCAGTGGTTACTAAAGATCGCACCGCCGCAAAATTTTGTGCTAAACCAACAGAAGCGATCACTTGCATCAATTCTTCAGCTGTTGGATTGCCCAAAAGCTCTAAAGAACGCTTTGCTAATGGATGAATTTTAGTTAATCCACCAACGGTACCAATTGCTAAAGGAATTTCCAATTCAAAGTGGAAGTTGCCATCTTCGATACGAGCCTTGCTTAAGCTACGGTATTGACCATCTCTACAAGCATAAGCATGACCACAAGCCTCAATCGCTCTAAAGTCATTGCCAGTAGCGATAATCACGGCATCAATACCATTAAAGATGCCCTTATTATGCGTGGTAGCACGATAAGGATCATTACGAGCAATATTAACAGCACGAACGAATTTTTGAGCAAATTCCTCCGCATCAATCTCCCCTTTGAAATAACCCAAATCCTCAATTGGACAAGAGACAGAAGCTTTTACCACACACTCGGGCGTATAATTAGACAAGATAGACATAATCACCTGTACTTCTTTCTCAGAATAGCTAAACTCATCAGAAGTCTCAATTTCTTTCACCAATATATCAGCAAAAGCTTCCAGTACAGAATTAATGAAGTTGGCCCCCATTGCATCACAAGTATTAAAATCTACTTTGATTTGGTAATAGCCTTCCTCTATTTCAGGTAGGTGAATCAAGTCAATATTAGTAATACCGCCGCCACGTTTTTCCATATTAGCAGTAATATGCTTCACCTCTTTCCTTAATTTTCTTCTGAAATCATTAAAGAAAGCAAAAAGCTTAAAAGGCTCTCCAGGCCAGATAAAATGAACATGCCCCACTTTAGTCATAGATTTGACTTCCGCCTTAAAGCCTGCTCTCGATAGCCAGAATTTAGCCCCACTGGAAGCAGCCGCTACCACCGAACTTTCCTCTATTACCATTGGTACACAATATACCTTGCCATTAATCAAGAAGTTAGGCGATACACTATAAGGCATATAAAAGTTCGAGATGGTATTTTCGCTAATGCCATCAAATAACTTTTGTGCCTCTAAATTGGTATGCCAAAAGCTACCAAATTCTCTTACTACATCAATAGGGTTACCTCTAAAAAAGTGTTTGGTCAACCATGCTAACTTTTCAGGTTTAGACATTTTGGAAAAACCAGATATAAACTTTGAATCTTGCTTCTTAGACATAATAGCGTATTTGTTTAAATAAGAATAGCTGTCTCTTGCTAATTGCTGTTGTTTTATTATTTACCTTACTTGTAGCAGCGCATTTGCTAGCTGCAAGCCTTTTATTTGTTGGCTTACGTAATGCTGTAAAGCTTCGTAAGACTCCTTTGCTCTCGATAGAAATGCAAATCCTTGACCGTATATAGCAGCACATTGCATTTTGTGCATCAGGTAGTAGCCATCTAAGAAGGATCGAACTCCCCCGGATATAATGACATTTTTACAGGCGGCCTCGTCACCTAATTCCGCTAAAACCTGATTGGAAAAGTGCACCATGTCTGCTGCTGTATGCCCTAATTGAGCTATAGGCTCAAATAAAGCTTGATATTCAGCATCGCTTCGTAACAACTCAATCTTTGCAAAATTAGTACCACCATGCGCAGCGAAGTCCACTGCCGCCAATGGGAGTTGGAATAATGCTTTCAAACTTGCTGGCCCCATTCCTTGTCCAACCTCCTTGACAATGATGTCAAAATTAACCAATTTGAGTAATTCTTCTAATGTTTGAAGAGGAGGATGCTTGATGTGGTCGCCTTCGGGCTGTAGCCACTCTTGCAGCGGATTGATATGAACGATTAAGCCATCAGCTTGTAATTTGTCAATGAGTTCTTCTAAAACAGCGGTTTCTCCACTTTCGATTAGCTGCTCTACTTGGGCAATTCCTAAATTAGCCAAAAGTGGTGCTTCTTCTCCGATTAGCGGACGCATATTGAAATCCTCTAAGCGATCATTGCTGAAAAGAATAGAACGACAAGATCCTAATCCCATCCCAATACCAAATTCTTTACAAGCTTTCGCTAAGTTGCGATTGATGCTGTAAGCTAGTTCTGTACCACCAGTCATACTGGAGATCCATATGGGCGCTTTCATTTCCTTACCCAAGAATTGGGTCGGCTCTAAAGCTTTACTAGGATGACCAGACAAAACAGGCTCGTAATAGAAACGAGTGTCAGTTTGGGCCACTTGCGATATCTTCGCTAAGGTGATATGATCCGTTTTGCGGGATGCCGCTGAAGGATCTTCATCTTGATAGCTATTGTTTGCTAAGTCGATAAGCAGTGAATTTGCGGTTTTATTAAATTCCATGCAAATGTAGTTGATTGTGCTAAATTTATGAAACTCTATGGTTATCGACCTTGCACGATATAGTACAACTCAAGCCAATAAGTGTTCATATTGAAGCTATTTTGTAATTATTCAATCAATTCATTGGTTGAACAATTAAGTAGCTAACATTAATTATTTCGGCAATTCTGATGGCTTCTTTTTAACTTATACTTCGTTATTTTTCTTAGCAATAGCCCTGCTATTACTGGCGAAAAATGCCTTGTATAAACTAAAAATAATCTTATCAAGAAGACCGAAATAATTACTATTAACTACTTAAGTAGCTAAAGTTAATTATTTCGGCAGTTCTGATGGCCTCTTTTTAGCTTATCCTGCGTTGCTTTTCTTAGCAATAGCCCTGCTATTACTGGCGAAAACCGCCTTGGCTAAGCTAAAAATAAGCTCATCAAGAATGCACGAATAATTACCTTCAACTACTTACGTTTACAAATTAAAGCTAAATTTTCAAAACTTTCAATAAAAAATGAAAGATTGTTTGTTTTTTATTAGTATTCCAATTTATTGCGCAAGGGATAGAAGCGGTATGTAGCGTGATGAGGTGGCTTACGTAACTTAGCTGGACGCAGGCTGGCCACGTAGTGGCAGACAAGTACAGCTTAGTGGAGTAGCCACCGAATAGCTACATAAGAGCGGATAGCCCGACCCGATCCTTATTTTTCATCGGCCCGTAGGGGCGGACCTATGTGTCCGCCCTCCGATGAAAAATAAGGATCGGGATGCGCCCTAATTTTTATTTAGTTCTTCCTTTACTTTATGGAGTTTCCACCAAGGCGTAAAAGGAAAAGCGTGATGCTCATAGTGATAGCCAAAGAAATAGCATGTTAAAAATGCTTTCCAGTGGTTTTTAGGAGCGCTGTGCGATTTATGTTGATTATCGGCTTCGTGTTCCCCCATATGTGGGCGATAAGTGCCGAAGTAGAACAACTGCATGGTACTTAATAAGGAGGGCAGTATCCAAAAAAGCAGCAAATTAGGCGTTGGAAAGGCCAGTTTGAGCAAATTAAAGCTGATAGCTGCCAATAGGATTTGTTGCCAAGTGACATACTCTTTTAGAAAGCTAAAGTACCATGCAAAGAAATTGCCTTCGTGAAAGTCGGGATCATCTTCTGTGCCTACAAATTTGTGATGTTCGTGGTGCTTAGGGAAAAGTACCTTATAGCGATTGAACATAAAAATCGTGGCGCATAATCGACCGATGCCGTGATTTATTTTTTTATTCCATGATACACTGCCGTGCATGGCATCATGAGACGTAATGAATATACCTGTATATAAGTGCGTTTGAAGCAACACTAACAAATAGGTGAATGGAGAACTGAAATCAATGGTATAATTCAATCCTATAGCCAAACAGCTACTCCAAAGTAGCAGTACTACTAAGGCGATTAGGACTCCTTTATGAGAGCCTTTACTTAATCGGTATTGAGTGCGTATGTTGGCTATATTATTCATTCTATTTTATTCTACTAATTCACCCCTTAAAACAGTTTTATTAGTAGGTATGCTTTGCATTTTTTTATTCGAGACGTAAATCTTGTCTAAGCAGTATTCATAAATAGTGATATTCATGAGCAAGAGCAGTAAACAGTAGATCGTGTCTTCTAATGGAATCGTACCTAATCGGATACCTAAGTTTTCTGCATCATTATAAAGCACTACTGGCCAAGAGGTCAATATCCCATTGACTATGCCGAATGGTATCATGGCTACTAGGAATGCTAGGTAGAAATCTGCTAAATAATCCTTTTTGAGCGCTAATTGATGAATGAGTAACAAAATAGCGCTTAAGCTGAAGGTGACTGTTGTGTACAAGCGATCACTAAAAGCGATGGCTGTGATACTTAGTATTGCGATTAAGAGCCATGAGATATAATTACTAATGGGCTTGAGTGGATTTTTTTTGACGAAATACTTAAGTACTTCATAAATGAACACACAAGCGAAAGGCACTGTCAGGAAGAATAGCCATTCCTCTAATGGCAATCCTTGGAAGTATTGTCCAATGACGTAATCTTGATTGAAGTGCCATATTCCCCATTTAGTGAAAAGGATGTCCCAGATAATAAAGAAGGCACCAGTAATCGCAATAGCTATGGCTAAGCTCGGCCATTTGCGCATATAGTCGATACGTGGTTCAAAGCTTCTTAGCAGCGGTACCGAGATGGTGAATATATTCAATAGCAAATAAGTGTACATACTATAAGATGTTCAGTTGGTGTCTAACCAATGATTTGAATAATATGTAAGCCTTTTGTTGATTGGGTACTCGTATTCTTTCTTGTTGTACCTTTACTGGGGCTGATTTTTTGATTTTCTTGAATAGTTTGAGGTAGTAGCGATAAGCGGTGTATACCCCTAATTTAGCACCCGTTGGTAAACCCAAAATCCCTTCATAAGCCGCTTCAAAATCGGCAGCGATATCCGCTTCTACTTCCTGTTTTTTAGCATCATCAAATGATAAAAAATTTACATTTGGGAAATAAACTCTTCCACGTTCTTCGAAATCACTTTTCATATCGCGTAGGAAGTTGACTTTTTGGAAGGCGGAGCCTAAGCTACGAGCTGGAGCTTTCAAGCGTTCGTAAATCTCGTTATTCCCTTCGCAGAATACACGCATGCACATGAGGCCAACTACCTCGGCGGAGCCATAGATGTATTTTTCATAAGTAGCTTGATCATAGTCGATATGATGAAGGTCCATTTCCATACTATCGAGGAAAGCATCAATGAGTTCTCGTTCGATATGGTATTCATTTACGACTGCTTGGAAGGCTTGAAGTACAGGGTTGAGACTGATTCCTCTTTCAATTGCTTGATAAGTACTTTGTCTAAACTCGTCTAATAAGGTTTTTTTATCCCAATCATGGAAGGTATCAACGATTTCATCAGCTAGGCGTACAAAGCCGTAGATATTATAGATTGGTTCTCTAAATTTGGGAGCAAAAGCTTTGATTCCCATTGTGAAAGAGGTGCTGTAGCGTTGCGTGATTAATTTGCTACATTCTGCGCTGGTTTGTAGATATAATTCCATCATAGTGCATAGTCTTTTTCGATACGTTGGGTGGCTAGCTTGGAGCTGATCAGCACTATTGGTAAGCCTGTCCCTGGAATGGTGGAGGCTCCAACGTAATAGAGGTTATTAAAAGATTCGTCTTTATTAGAAGGGCGTAAAGCACCCACTTGATCAAGGCCATGTGCTAAGCCTAAGCCGCTGCCTTTGTAGAGGTTGAACATATCTCGCCATTTAGTTGGCGTATAGATGGTTCTTGTCATTGTATTGGCTGCTAAATCAAAGCCAACACGATTGGATAGGTCAGCAATGATATTATCAGCTAATTGGTCGGCATCTGACCAATCTGGTTTGTAGCGCATATCTGGTACTGGGCAGAGAATGAAAATGTTCTCACAGCCTTCAGGCGCACATTCAGGGTCAGACTTAGAGCAGACATTGACGTAGTAATATGGCTTTTCTGGATTGACTGAAGTTTTAAATATTTTGTGGGCATAATCTTCAAAATTATTCCCTAAGAAATAGTTGTGATGATGTAGATTATCAACCTTCCCTTTAACCCCCATATAAATGGTAAATGGGGCTAAAGTCCACTTCATATTATCCAATTTTTTTTCTTGAAATTTTCCTCTTTTTAGAATTTTACCTCTAAAGAATGCAGCATCAGAATTACTGATGAAGAAGTCAGCTATCCACTCTTTTCCATTTTGATCTTTAAAAGCGGTCAGTTTTCCATTTGTTTCGGTAGCACCAACTATCTCAGTGTTGTAATGAATTTTTACTCCTCTATCTTCTAAGAGCTTTATCATAGAAGTAGTGATATTGTACATTCCTCCTTTGACGCTCCAGTAACCATCATGCTCTAATTCAGTATAGTTAAGTAAGCTGTAAACAGCTGGCGTATCAAAAGGAGTAGAGCCTAAGAAAAAGGCCACTAATGAGAATATGACTTTTACCTCCTGTGAACTGAAGTTGCGATTGAGTTCTTTCCACATAGAACGGAACAGAAGAGGTGCATGTTTTAGTGGCACTGTTAGCATAGAAAGCGCATAAGCAAATAAGCTGTCAAAGTTTTTCTTGATGATTCGATACTCTGTATCGTGAAAAACCTCTTTTGCTTGCTTTAAATACTTCTTAGCTTTTTCTTCAAAATTAGGTTCTAAATCCTTAAATTCTTCCGCTAATTTTTTTAGATCTTTATGAATTAAGAAGGGATCTTTTCTATTCGCAAAATAGACCGAATATACTGGGTCTAACTCTCTCAACTCAATAGGACTTGGAATATTACAATCCTTGAATAGCTCTGTAAATTCATAGCTCATACTGAAAAAAGAAGGGCCAATATCAAAAGTGAATCCATCTTTCTTTAATTGGTTCAATCTACCTCCTGCTTGGTGGTGTTTTTCTACCATTTCTACTTCATATCCACGAGTAGATAGTCGTAGAGCTGTAGCTAAGCCACCTAAACCTGTCCCGATAATTAATGCTTTCTTACTCAATTCTCTTTCGTTTTTATATAAGATATTCCTTCAACAAGAGAGTTGAGGTTTTGTTTAAAAAAAAAGATAAAAAATTAAACAAAAATATAAAAATTATGCTGTAACTATTAATTAAGATTGCTTTAATTCATAAAGCAATTTGAAAAAGCTTACTTTTGGTTGATTATGAAAACTTAATTATTTAAAAAATGGGAAAGAGCAAAAATAGAAAGAAGAAAAAGCCAGCACAAGTCGTACGTTTAAGCCCTGAAAAATACATCAAAACTAAGGGGCGTAATTTACCTATTCATGAATGTTTGATATTAGATGGGTGGCAAGAACGTGGTTTGGCTCAAATATTTGTAGCCAGAAAAATGCCAAGTGGGAATATCTGTTTGGGTATATATTTAGTAGATCATTTTTGTTTAGGTTTGAAGGATACCGCCTATCAATTTAATTTGACTCTTTCAGAGTATGAGGACTTAAAGGGGGATTTTGGCCGTAATAATATGGGAGAATGTAGTTATGATTTGGTACATAATCTCATATTTGATGCAATCGAATTTGCAGCAGAATATAAATTTAAAGCTCATAAAGATTTTAGAATTTCACAGTATCTATTGGAAGATGATGAAACGGCGGAAGTTGAGATGATAGATATAGAAATGGGTAAAGATGGGAAGCCATTTTTAATGACAGGCCCTTTTGATAATCCACAGCAATTAATTAATCATTTAACAGCAGTAGCTGGGCCAGGTGGGTTTGATTATATAGCTAGGATAGGTGGGGAAGAGGGAGCTTATGATGAAGATGAATTCGATGAGTTTATTGAGGGCGGAGATGATGAAGAGGTGCGAGAAAAGCTAGTTACTTTAATGGCAGGATTTATCAATCATTTGTTTGATGAAAGAGTGGTAAGTAAAGAACTAAGAGAGAGAAAGGACTTAATATCAGTGGAGAGCTTGACAGAAGGGGTAGTGATTGATGATGCCATGGCAGATAAGTATGTAGATATGCTCGTTGGTGATGTAGGAACTGATTTTAATAAATTACTCAATACTGTTGAGGCTGATTTAGATAAAGCCAATAATTTAGTAGATAGTTTTATAGAAAAGTATCCAGGAATGATGCCTGCTTATCAGATAAAGGCTCTCATATTGAATTTGAAAGAGCAACCTGAAAAATCTAATCAAATACTTAAGGAGGCATATCTAAAAGATCCTGATTATTTAATAGGAAAAATAGCTTATATCGTATCCGAATTATCTCATGAAAGGTTGGGAGAAGCAGAAGATTTTATTGGAGATAAAAGAAAGTTGTCAGATTTTATTGAGGATAGATCAGCATTTAGTTCAGAAGAATGTAGAGAGATATATACTCTTTTGGGCCAATATTTTATTCTTAAATCAGATATTGTTCAAGCAGATATTTATTTAAGTGCATTACATGAACTCTTATCTGAAGAGGAATTAGAAGTAATGAATGTTATTTGGGTTGATAATTTGGTGATGCATGAAAAAATGCTCTATTTGAAGGAAAATGGAATACTGTCCGAAGAAAAAATGGATCAAGAGTTAGCTCAATTTGTTATGAAAAATGTGGGAGTTGAAGACATCGATTTTGATGAGGTTAGAAAAGAGCTAGAAAAGAAGCCCTAAACCCCCAAAAAATAATAATTGAACAATAAATAAGTAAAACCCTAATGGGTTTTGCTTATTAAATGTTGAATATTGATAGACTAAGGCTAGTACAAAAGAGATTCCCCACCAAGCAATATAATTACTTAGCGGTACTTCTACTGCTGCCCATTGCCAAAAATTAAGCGCAATGGCTACTGGCTCGATGAATAAGTCCATAATAACCATTAAGGAAGCACTAATAACAGCTTTGGCCCATTTAGAGAGCTTGAATTTATCGCTAATAATTCCTGTACAATAAATCAACATCAACCAGTTAACCCCAATCATTAAGGGAACACCTAACACTTTGAGGCCTAGTACACCACTGTATACATACTCCCCGAATAACCATCCTTTTTGTACCCCACCAATTTCTACCAACATACCCACTAAAAAGGTGATTGCTGCAAAGCTAATAAATGCACGGTTCCACTCTTTATGATGAGCGAATAGCAAAATATTGCTGACCAACAGATTCAGCGGGGTCAATAGTAGAAAGTAGCTCTTCCAGTTAGAAAAGCCTAATCCCCACAGACCTACTAAGTGAATGATAATAAGCACGGCAACACTAATCCACTCCCGTGAAATAGCTGATTTTTTATGTACTAGTGTTTGATCCATTAGTTTTCGATGATTTCACTAACAATTTTGGCAGATAATAGACAGAGTGGAATGCCACCTCCAGGATGTACACTTCCGCCACAAAAATATAAGTTTTTAATTTTTTGACTGAAGTTGGGATGCCTTAAGAAGGCAGCTAACTTATTATTAGAGCTACTACCATAGAGTGAGCCTTGATAAGAAGAGGTACGAGACTCAATCGTGCGCGGGTCTAATATAGATTCACTCAGTACTAAATGAGAAATATTAGTTTTTAAGAGACGGTTTAATTTTGAAAGTATATTAGTGCGCGCATCCTTGATGAGTTGATCCCAGTCTTGCCCTGTATTATTAGGCACATTAATCATCACAAACCAATTTTCACAAGTTGCTGGTGCATCAGCAGGATTCAGTTTGCTGCTGATATTAACATAGATAGTTGGGTCAAAATGAATAGTGTTGTGTTTGAATATGGCCTCAAACTCTCTTTGGTAATCTTTACTAAAGAATATATTGTGGAGGTCTAATTCGGGAAACTCTTTGAGTATGCCCCAGTAGAAGATTAAGGCAGAACTAGAACGAGTTTGATTCAATACTCTTTCAGGGCGCTCTTGTCCTTTTAATAGTCGGTGATAGCTTGGATATACATCCATATTACTGACGATTATATCTGCGGTGTGTTTTTCGTTTTGGGTGCGTATACCTTTGGCAATTTGTTCTTCTACTATGATTTTCTCTACCCTTTGCTGGAAGTGAAATACGACACCCATATCCAGTGCCAAACGGTATAAGGCTAGTGTAATGCTATGCATCCCACCTTTGGGAAAAAAAGCACCAAAGCCATGTTCTAAATGAGGGATGACATTGAGAGTAGAGGGGGCTTCATAAGGGTTAGAGCCGTTGTAGGTGGCATATCTATCGAATAATTGTACTAATCGTTCATCCTGAAATGCTTTCGCATTAGCTTGGTGCATGTTTTGATTTAAGCCTATACGACCCAACTTTAAAAAGGAAATCATCGTTTCTTTAGAAAGGAAGGTTCCTAACTTATGTAGTGATTGTTCTAAAAAGACGTGATGAGTGATATCGTATATCTCTTTACTTTTAGCTAAATGTTGGAGTATTTGTTGTGGAGTAGCTTCGGTATGAAGGGCTAATTCTTGTGCAAATTGATAGATATCTGAATAAGCAGAAAATTGGGTTCCGTCTTCATAGAAATAATTGCAGAGTATATCTAAGGCTTGATAAGAGAAGTAATCACCAATTGGCTTTTGACAAATACGAAATAATTCTTCAACATATTGAGGCATAGTGAATAGGGAAGGGCCTGCATCAAAGCGGAATCCTCCTTGTTCGAAGCTAGTGAGTTTACCCCCAGGGTAATCATTAGCTTCGAATACCTGAACCTGAATGCCTTTAACGGCTAATCTTATGGCGGTAGCAATGCCACCTATTCCAGCTCCTATGATGATTGCTTTTTGATGCATAAGTAAGTAGTGAGCTTAACAATAGAGCTGAATAATTGTTTATTAAATGAGCGAAATAAGTATATTTGCTTAGAATCGGCTTAGAAATGGAAGCCCCAAATTATAATTTAGATCAATCAAAATCATCTATGATGTTTAAATATTGGACATTAACAATTAGCTTTTTACTTTGTTGGATGGCACTTACTGCCCAAAATGACAAGCTGATCTATGACCGAACGACTATAAGCACGCCATTAGGAGCGAAGGTAAATGTTGCAGCGATTCAAGAAGATTGGGCGCCTGTGGTGAAGAGTATAGAAATGCCAAGCCCTACTAGCGATAGAGGAAAACTTAGGGCCGCTAAAGAAGAGATGATGAAGCAATATGCGAGTACTAATAAGGGAGGCACAGCTCGTAAAGCAGCAGTAGCAGATGACCCTATTTTATTGGATAATTTTGATGGAAATCCGAATTCAGGTAGCGCCCCTAATGATAATGATGTAGCCATTTCCAATGATGGCATTTTAGTGTCAGTGGTCAATTCAAATATTATGATGGTTGATACCGAAACAGGAGAGGAGTTACAACAAATTTCCTTGAGTGCTTTTGGAGAAGAATTAGGCTTATCAGGTAGTAAGTACGATCCAAGAATCTTATTTGATCCAGAGGAAGAGCGCTTTATCATTATGTACTTGAGTGGTACTACTTATCAGAATAGTAATATTGTGGTGGCCTTTTCTAAAAATAGTGACCCAACAGACGATTGGTATAAATATGTTTTGTCTGGCAATCCATTAGACAATGATACTTGGAGTGATTATGGTAATATCGCCTTATCTGAAAGTGAGCTATTTATTGGATTTAACACTTATAATAATGGCTCCTCTAATAACTCTGGTTATGTAGAATCAGTAATTTGGCAAATTGATAAATTTGCAGGTTATTTTGGAAATGAATTGGTATCCGAATACTATAGCAATATCAGCTATGATGATAGATTAATTTTTAATTTTACGCCTGTTTCCGCAGGGAATGATCAACTATATGGCTCCAATATGTACCTACTATCTAATCGTACTTGGAGGTCGAGCAATGGCAATGTATTTGAGAATGATACGATATTTTTAATCAATATTACCGATGATTTAGCAGGAGATCCAGAAGTAGAGGTTACACCTTTAGTAGCTGATATTCCCTACTATCTACCAGCAATAGCCCGCCAGCCCAATGATCATCAATTAGATACCAATGATGGCCGAATATTAGGCGCGTTTTATCAAGATGGCTACATCGAGTTTGTGATGAATACAACCAATATCGGTGTGACAGGCTATACCAGCGTTTATCATGGCATCATAGAAGGAGTAGATACCGAAAATCCTTCCGTAACAGCCCAAGTCATCGGCGATGATGAATTGGATTTAGCTTTTCCAGATATCGCTTATACAGGTCAGTTTGATGGAGATCGCCAGTCGATTATCGTTATGAACCATACTTCCTCAGAGGTATTTCCAGGCGGTTCCGCTATCTTCCATAATGATGGAGAATACTCTGATTTAATAAGCATCAAGCAAGGCGAATCAGTGGTTAATTTATTCCCAGATAATATCGAACGCTGGGGAGATTATACAGGCATACAACCCAAATACGATGAGCCAGGTATTGTATGGGCAGGCATTTTCTACGGAAAAAGTGGTAATCAGCCAATAGGATTAGATCAATACAATGCGACTTGGATCGCCCAATTAGAAAGCCCGCAAATCAATAATGTTTCCATTGAAGAAGAGGAGGAAAGAGGCGCCTATAACGCAACCATCTATCCCAATCCTTTCAACGAAATGATTCATTATGAATTTGACATGCCCAATACAGCATGGGTAGATATAGCAGTCTATGATACGAAAGGTCAAATGGTCAAAATGCTCATCAGAGAGGAACTAAAAGCAGGAGATAATCGCATTCAATTTTCAGCACAGCCACTCAAGGCAGGCACCTATTTTCTAATCATTCAATCAGGCGATCAAACCATACTAAAAGAGAAAATAATTAAACAATAGGGCGTGCCCCATTCTCCTTTTTTCATTCGCCCATAGGGGCGCATCTATGTGTGCGCCCACGAATGAAAAAAGGAGAATGGGTCGGGCTGTCCGCTCTTATGTGGCTATGTGCCTGCTATTACGCTAAGGCCCGTTTGTCTGCCCTTCGGGCCAGCCTGCACGTACCTAAGCTTCATAAGCAGTCCCATCACGCCACATACCACTCCCATCCCTCACGCGATAATACCCAATTTTGAATCCAAGCCCCAACAAATATCACTCATTAATCCTCCTACTGATATGGGTGACGATTTGCCTAATTCCGCTTGCTTTTTCCAAGCAATTCATTGATACCAGCAGTATCCATCGCAGCCTCTTTAGCATATTGACTTTAGTTTTAAGCTTCGCTTTATTTTTCTTGCCCTCTGAAAAAAAAATCAATATCCATCGTCCGATTTTAATCGCTATGATAGGGCTGTTAATCATTTTAGCGATTAATGTCCTATTCCATCAATTAGCAATTTCAAGTGTATTAGTGGACTTTAGCCTACTCTTGAATGGCTGGTGTTTTTTTATAGCAGGCAGTATACTCTATCAGCATTTAGGCTATGAACGCCTAGTGAAATGGACAGCTGGCTCAATCTTCTTGACAAGTGTAGGAGTAGCCATCATTGGCATTTTACAAACGATGGGTATCAATATCATCGATTTGCCTGTAGTGAGAATACCGGGTTCTACCTTAGCAGATCGCCCTTTTGCAGCCGAGTATATCGTAGGAGCCATTCCTTGGGCGATACTATTTATCTACACATGGCGAAATAAAACAGCACAATTGCTTGGCATATTGCCGATAGCCATACTATTCTTATACTTGATATTATTACGAGGCAGGGCAGGCTATGTAGCCTTTGCGCTTAGTATGCTCTTTTTGGCGGCTAGTTTACTCTTGTATTATGCCAAAAGCATTCGATGGAAAAGCGTGTTGAAGTGGACCGTTCCGATAGTCATGCTCCTAAGTATTGCGATTTATGTAGGAGACAAAGAATACCAATATCTCCCACGAAAAAGCTTCCAAGAAACCCTACTTAAAGTATATGATACCTCCAATCCACGTATTTGGTATTGGAAGACATCCACAGAGATGATAAAAAATAGACCATTTACAGGCATAGGCATGTCGCAATGGTCAGCAGAGTTTCCACAACATAATGGAGCGGCTTATAATGATAAGCATATCTATTACGTCCATCTAAATCCACATAATGATTTTTTAGAAATGTGGGCAGAAGCTGGAGTATTAGCCTTCCTTTTCTATTTGTTTTTAGCTTTTTACCCCTTGTGGTTACTATGGCGAAATGGACGGAAAAACCCCATAGATTTATTGATTGCGACCTCTCAACTCGCCTTGATTGTAGCCGCTTGTTTTTCCTTTACAAAAGATCGAACAGCACCCATGATTATTTGGTCGATAAATTTGATGTTTTCTTTGCATATAAAGGCCACCACTCAATCCAAGTTTACGTTTTATAAAAACAGGCTCTTATTGGGCATCAGCTTTGTTCTTTTATTGAATGCTGGATATGTTTATCAACGTATAGAAGGAGAAAAACACTACTCTGCAGCCATGGCTTATAAGTTTGATAGCAAATATGCTGAAATGTTGGAAGTTTTAGATCGTATTGTGCTTTGGGCATATCCTTTAGATCCTAGTGAAATTCCAATTCAGTACTATCAAGGAGTTGGCACTTTTCACTTAGCTCAATATAAGGAGGCCAATGACTATTTTGATGAAGCTTTGGCATTAAAGCCACACTTTGCGACTATTTTACTCAATCAGGCATCGGCTTTGTACAAAGCAGGGAAAGTGGAGGAAGCAATCATTGCTTATGAGGCTATGAAAGAACAATTTCCCAATTATATAGAGCCACAACTCAACTTAATAGCCATTTATACGAATGAGGAAGAATGGGAAAAAGGGGCAGACTTATTAAAATCTATCTCCCGAAAATATCATGGGTATAGAGCTTCTGGCATAAAACATGAGTACAGTCTTTGCCATTCATTCGAGAAATATATACTGAATGATGAGACTTATAATGCGCTAAAGCGCTATTATATTAAAAACAAAAATGAGCTATTTTTAGAAGATGGCGTATTTCAATACCAAAGGTCTGAAGCTGTTTATTGGCTGAAAGATGGTTTGAAACACAAAATAAAAAATGCAGAAGCATTCAAAAAGCGAGGGTTTCAATGGGAAAATATTATTTTTGTGCCTAAAGATGTGCAATTTCCTGATGGAGAGCCTATTCAATAGAAATAAGGGGTCAGGAAATAAATAAACTAGCCATCAGACTTGCCTTTTTTCACTTATTCTTCGTTAAAATTTTTCAGCATAGCAGGGCTATGGTTAAAAATTTTACCTTGACTAAGCAAAAAAATACGGCGTCTTCGGGGGTGGTGCTTTATTTATTTCCTGATCCCAAATCTTAAATCAATATAGTCAATATGAAAACCTTAATTACCTTAAAAGCTATTTGCTTATGTTTGCTGTTTTCTACAGCATTACAAGCACAACAATTAGACTCCATAGAACCAAGTGAGTCAGATCGTGGAAATGTATTTGATGTAACTATTACTGGTTCAGAAGATACTTGGCAGTTCAATCCTTACTCTTACTTTTATATCAACTTTTCTGGTATTGGAGTAACACTTCAAGACGGTTATGGTATAGTGGCTGCTAATACTGTAGAAGGCGTCGTAGAAGTAATGAACGATGCTCCTCAAGGCCCAAGAAACCTAACGATGGGGTATTATAATGGCTATGAATGGTCAGAAAGTACTTTAGAGTATGTGTTTGAAGTATACGAATCGACCATTGTGGGTATCTCACCAACGATGCTTAATCGAGGGGAATCAACTCCTATTCAAATTACAGGACAACATACTAATTGGAAAGGACCTAATGATGGTGGTTCAGTGACGGTACGTTTTGAAAACGAAGATGATATTACAATCACCAATACTAATTTAGAAAGCCCTACCTTATTAAGTGCTAATGTCATCGTAAATGAGGATGCAGCATTAGGGCCACAAATCATATACGTAGACTATGGCTTGAATGGCCCAGGTGGAGGAGAAAGAACAGATGTATTGGAAGCTAGCGGAGAGCCAGGAGAACCAGATTTTGTGGGAATAGCCATTATTAGTGGAGTCAATAATGAATGGGTCAGCCAATTTGATCAAGTGGCGGTATATCCTAATCCATTCAGCAGTGAGTTTGCGATTGATTACCAATTAAAAGAAGCGGCAGAAGTAAATATTGAATTGTTTGATCTATCAGGTAAAAAAGTAGCTCAAATCTTAAATGCGAACCAAACAGCAGGCAATCATCATTTTGATTACCAAATTGAAGAAGGCTCTTTAGAAGCAGGTATTTATATCCTGAATCTAAGTGCAGATGGAACAACTTACTCCAAAACAGTAGTAAGTATAAAGTAATTTTAAATAGTTGACCGTAATATAACTTTATATATTTAGGCCAGATAAGCTTTTTGTTTATCTGGCCTTTTTGTTTTGTGCTACTTCCTTTTTTATGCTAAATTTGCAATTCGCCAAAACTGAAAAAATGGATATCCCAAAGATTTACGAATACTTTAGAACTTGTCAAAAAATTTCAACGGATAGTCGAAAAATTGAAGCAGGAGATATGTACTGCGCTCTTAAAGGAGATCGCTTTGATGGAAATGTTTATGCCGAGTCAGCTATAGAAAAAGGAGCAAAATATGCTATTATAGATGATGCCAACTATCAAAAAGATGATCGCTATATTTTAGTAGAAAATGCCTTGGAATGTCTTCAGGATTTAGCCACTCATCATCGTAAAGAAATGGGTTTGTCTGTCATCGCTATTACGGGTAGTAATGGTAAGACCACTACTAAAGAGCTCGTTTATTCAGTCCTAAGTACTACTTATAAAACGCAGGCCACTCTTGGAAACTTGAATAATCATATTGGTGTCCCTTTGACCTTATTAGCGATTAAAGATGAAACGGAAATAGCGGTTGTAGAAATGGGAGCTAATCACCCAATTGAAATTAATCAGTTGTGTAAGATAGCTCTACCCAATGGCGGCTTAATTACCAATATAGGAAAAGCGCACTTAGAGGGTTTTGGTAGTTTGAAGGGAGTACAAAAAGCCAAAGGAGAGCTATTTGATTTTTTAGATCATTCAGGTGGAAAGTTATTTGTGAATGCTAATGATGAGCTTGTGACAGAAATAGCCTACCATTCAATGGGGGCCAGAAGTTATGGTAATCATAAGTTTTGTAAAACCCATGTGGAAAGTTTAGGAGCCAATCCTTTTTTAAAAGTGCGCTGGTTTCGCAAGCCTAACCGAAAAACAAAAGAAGAATTTCCACCCTTAGATATCCAAACTCAGTTGATTGGTGCCTACAATCAAGATAATATCACTGCTGCTATTGCAGTAGGAGCGTTCTTCAAGGTACCAGCTGAAATGATCAAAAAAGGTATAGAAGATTACTTGCCTGTTAATAACCGCTCTCAAATTGTGGAAAAAGAAGGGCATACTATTATTTTAGATGCCTATAATGCTAATCCATTTAGTGTAAAGGCTGCTATAGAAAATTTAGCGGCGATGGAAGCGAAAGATAAAATCGCCATTTTGGGGGATATGTTAGAGTTGGGAGAAGTGAGTAAAGAAGAACATGCGACTATTTTAAAACAGTTAGCAGCCATACCTCTAAAAGATGCTTTTTTAGTAGGCCCTCAATATGCTATTTTAAAAGATCAGTTTCCCAATTTTCATTATTATGAAAAAGTGGAAGACTTGAAAGCCGTATTAAACTGGTCCGATTATAAAGAAGCCCTGTTTTTGATCAAGGGTTCCAGAGGTATTGCTTTGGAGAAAATTTTGGCTTAGGGATGGCAGCGGTATGTGGCGTATATGTGCTGACTTACGTAGCTTAGGCGGACGCAGGCTTGCCACGCAGTGGAAGACAAGTACGCCTTAGCGAAGTAGGAAGTACATAGCCACATAAGAGCGTACAGCCCGACCTGATTATATTTTGGCCCATTTTGTAGGGGCGGACCGATGTGTCCGCCCGCGTTGGTGCTGGCCGTACCGATGTGTCGGCCCAACGATGGCCAAAATATAATCAGGGAAGCCCCCAATATTATTTTTTGTAGAAAGCCTGAAGTCCTGTATTATTATTACTGACTAAGTAGAGGTGGTTTTTCTTATCTTTTCCAATGGCGATTTTACAAATATCTTTCGCATTTCCTTTCGTCATGATTCCGCTTTTGTCTCCTCTAATGGCTTTGAGTTGCCCATTTTTATTGAGGAGAATACAGCCTGTTGCAGCATCATATCTGATGGTTTCTACTTCCGCATTATACCAGTTTCCTACCGCAATTAAATCCACTTTTTTGTCATTATTAATATCATCGCTGATCAAGCCAGTGATGGGGCCTAATTGTGCTTCATTAGGCAAAGCTTGGATTTTGAATTGTCCGCCCTCGTTGATTAAGAGGCAAGAATTGAAAGTCTCCGCTTCATAGTGAAGAGCCTCGTTTAATTTTTCATTGGTATAAATACTTGTCAAATCTGCTTCTGCAAATCCTTTATAAGTTGGAAATTTTTCTGCAATAAACGGCATCTGTTCAGAAGAGCATTCCTTGCCTCTTACTGGGACTAATTTGTTTTGGAATTTTTTGCTCAGTACAATATCATTGCTGCCATTATTATCAAAGTCAGAAGCATAGACGTGAAAAGGCTTGGAAGGCTTCGCTCCAAATTTGTTGTTTTTGCCCAAGTTGCCAGCAATCAAATCCATGTCACCATCCTGATCAATATCTGCTTGTTCGATACTATACCACCAGCCCTTTGATGGTTCACCCAATTTTTGATCGCTAACATTTATCCACTTTCCCTCTCTATTTTCAAAAAAAGTAATTGGCATCCATTCGCCACTAATAATTAAATCTTCATCTTGATCTCCGTCAAAATCCATAAATTCCGCATCGCTGACCATTCCAATATTAGCTAGCTCATTGGCTTTTTCTTTCGTAATGTCAATAAATTTTCCGCCCTCATTCTGTAGCAAATAAGAAGCAGGAGGGAAAGGATATTGGGCAGGAATAATACGCCCACCAACAAATAAATCCATATCTCCATCTTGATCAAAATCACTCGCTTTTACTTTTGATCCACTCGTTAACATTTTAGGTAATGCTTGTTTGCTGCGACGGAATTTTCCTTTCCCATCATTCAGGTACAAACGATCTTGTAGCAAAGGGGAATTTGCTTTAAATTCATTGCCACCACTCACTACATACAAATCTAAATCTCCATCTTTGTCTGCATCAAAAAAGAGAGAGCCCATATCTTCTGATGCTTTATCTTTTTCAAAAGCATTTTGTGGAGATGGTTGAAAGCGCATATTAGCCGCTTGTAAATAAATTTGTCCAGCTTGGTCTTTAGCGCCTCCTACAAAAAAGTCATCTAAGCCATCTCCATTGACATCTCCAGTACTCATGAACGGGCCTTGTCTTGAATAAAAATGAGGCAATAGCGTTTCTTTATCTAAATCAGAATAATCATTCTCTTTATGCAAAAAGTCGATGCCTATTTGTTCGGCAGAAATTTCTTGTAAGATCGCAGTAGTAGTGATAGTAGAACCACCAGTATCAGGCTTGGCATTTGCTTGAGATACTTCTAATAGCTGCCCAGTTTTTACATCGTTCATTTTACTCACTTTGCCATCTGGCCAATGGATTGTTAATTCATCTATTTTGTTGTTCGGCAATCCAAAATGTAAGCGTTGATCTACAGAAGAAAGATAGCCTCTGTTGGCATAGCAAAACTTCGTTTGAGTTTGTCCAGCAGATTTTACAACGACCTTAGTACCTATACCAAACTTGTTTTGATTGTTTCCGTTTAATTTAACTTGTAAATAATGTGTTGGGTTGTTAGTGTTTTTAAAAATGCTTGCTTGATCATCTAAGTTGTTTACGACTAAATCCAAATCGCCATCATTATCCAAGTCAGCATAAGCAGCTCCATTAGAATTGATGGCTTCATTGATACCTGCCTGATTAGAGATGTCGTCAAAGTTAAGCGACCCACGATTGAGATACATATAATTAGGCAATTTATTCGCTGGTAAAAGTCCCAAAACTTTTTCTAAGCTAACTGCTTCTCCTTTATTAGCTATTTCTGCTACTTTTAGTTTAGCATCATTATCATTAATATCACGCTTAATTCCATTAGTGACAAATAAGTCATTTAATCCATCATTATTAAAATCTGCCAAAAGAGGCGCCCAACTCCAATCGGTTTTAGCTACTCCTACTAATTGAGCAATATCACTATAAGTACTATTACCATTATTGAGTTGAAGGGTATTAAACATATACTGAAAGTGATAACCCCAACGAACCATATTGTCAAACTGTTTTGGATTCATGCTGGCCATCGTAGTTTTAGAACGAAGGTGAGATTCGGGGGCCATATCCAATACCATCAAATCTTGTAGGCCATCATTATTAATATCCGCATAATCAGATCCCATGCTATTATAAGAAATATGTCTAAAAGTAGATTTTATTTCCTCTTTGAAAGTCCCATCTTGATTATTAATGAATAAAAAATCTGGTTCTAAGAAATCATTTGCGACATAAATATCAGGCCAATCATCATTATTAAAATCTCCTACACTGGCACTCAAACCCCAAGTCTTATTGACAATTTTAGCAGTCATTGTTACATCAGCAAACTGTCCACCATCATTCCTATACATCTTATCAGAAGTCATAGGGTCAACTTGAATAGACGCAGCATTAGAAATAATATCTGTATTCTTAAAATCAATTCTGTGATTCACCAAATACATATCCAAATCTAAATCCTTGTCGTAGTCAAAAAAGTAAGCTTGGGTAGAATAGGCAGGATCGTGTAGTTTGTATTGAGCACCCATTTCTTTAAAGGTCGCATCTCCTTGATTAATGTATAATAAATTAGCTCTTTTAGCAGGATCTTCACTAAGCCCTGCTCTACAAACATAAATATCCAGTAATCCATCATTATTAATATCTACCATGCTCACACCCGTAGACCAACCAGTATCATCTCCAACTCCAGCCGTCTCAGTAATGTCTTCAAATTTTAAATTTCCTTTGTTTAAATAAAGGCGGTTTTTTTCTTGATTGGCTCCAAAATAAATATCTATCAAACCATCATTATTAATATCACCAGTTGCTACACCCGCTCCCATATAAACATAAGAAAAATTATAGAAATGAAGCGCATTAGTTTCCTTCAAGAGATTTTTGAAATCAATCCCAGCATCGACTTTTTGAAAACTAATATCAGTAGAGTTAGCACTAGATAAGTTAGATTTTTGTCCACTATCAGTATCACTTGACGTAGTGGTGTCTGGCTGGCAAGCACTCAAGAATAATATCAAAAAAATGATAGTGAAAAAAGTATATGATCGCATATCGAAATAAATATTATGATTGATTTTTTGGGCTTCCCCTTCCTTATTTTTGCCATCGT
>JAHDDN010000477.1 GCA_020629335.1 Chitinophagales bacterium
AGCATATACGCCACATACCGCTTCTATCCCTCACGCAATTTTTAGTAGTTGGTATATTAGTATTAGAGGTAGAGGATACATACTCACTTTGTTTTTTTAGTATTGCTCATTCTATCAATTGGGCTGTAGTTTTATCAACGATAATCTGTTTCCTTTATATTCCTATTTTATTCAGACTTGTTAATTTCTTTATCAGATATTATTCCTAGGTTCTCAAAATATTCAATGGTTGATAAATAGTAATTATAATTTGGCTTGCTTCCACATACTTTAAAAATTTCATTACCAGTTTTCGTTAAAGTTGCAACGTCTAGTCTTTTTCTCTTTGTTTTTGATTTCAAATTATGCTTTTCCCCATAAAAAGTTATCTGATACTTCCTTTTTTCATCTAGCTCAAAGTATGATAAATGAATGAGTCCTATTTCTTCCAATTTCGATAAACTTGATCCATCAAACCCCCATGTTTCATCAGAATATCTTCCCTCTTCATCCATATCCATTATCAACATATTTTCGTTACCAAAATAAGCTTCTTCAATATTCCAAATACAACTACAAAGGTTGGTAAATAAATCTGCTTCGCTGGAATCAAGAAGTTTGATTGTATTTAAAGTTCTTCTTGAAAATTGCCCAGGAGTATCGACCTCATTAGCCAATAAAGCAGCCCAGATTTCCTGCATTTTTTCGTTACTAAAATCTTGACAAACTTCAAAGAATTCTGTAATCCAATCAGCATCCAATGCTGAAGTGTTTATTCTTTGTTTAGAGGTAGAAATTGAATTTAAGGATTTAGCTAATATTTTTTCTATATTTTTTTGCCTTTGTTCTTCCTTCCTTAATAGTCTATTAAGTCCCCTTTCACTATAAGAAGATTTACGATTAGAAGATCCTTGATTTAGGCCTATTTTTTCTGCAAAGATTTCTACTAATTTTAAAAAGTCCTTTGAATCATTTTCAAAAACGACTAAATCCCCTCCAACTGTTATATTTATATTTTCCCTTTCTAAGCTTGAGATACTTTTTTCCTCTATAAAATCTGAAGCAATTTTATTCAGCATATTTAATATTGACTGACTAATTCGTGCAAGCTCTGAATTTCCTTCTTCCAATGATACTGCCCCTGTTGTATAGCCACTTATATAATTTTGATACCTTGATGATATTAGAAGAGCTTCATTATGCAAAATACGATCAGACATATTTTGTGTTTCTTCTAAAAGAGCATCAATTGCCTTATCAGTTCTCCCCCTTGAAATATATGCTTCAATTTTTTCTATCATAAATTATCTATTAGAAAATAAAAGGAATACCTTTCCAATTAACAAATTTAAACATATCGCAATATAAGATTAAGAAGTGCTAATAACAAGAAAAACAAGGCAAAATAAACACCATACTTATAGGGCTTTAGTTTATACTTCATTCTATCGTCTGTTGTTAGCTTTTCATCTGAAAATTTAGAATCAATCATTTTCGCACTTTTAACAGACTGATTATAATTTCTTATCTTTTTCAGAATAAAGTTCACCGCAAACCCTATCCCCATTCCTAAAACAATCATTCCTATACCACCACCAAGGAAACCTCCTACCGTGAATCTACCCGAATCAATAAGCGCTACTAATCCTCCTAAAAAGAATATAATTAACAAATGCTCTTTAACTTTTAAATTATCATAAACCATTTCTAAATCTGTTTTTTATTTTTACTACTATTGAAGCTATTGCTATTTATCGCACCAATCCCGCCCTACCATATCTGAATATAGCTAACACCTTCTATAAACCGCCTAAAGGCGATCTTAGATATCAGCCTTGGAATTTATTCTGTACAGAATAAATGATAGGAAAAAGGATGTGTTTATATGTTGAAAGCATATCCCAATCGTATAATCAAAATTCATAAATTTCGACTTATTGGGCTCTATATTTCAAACTTACTTATTATTTCCTGTGTTGCCGCTTCATCTGCTTTGATTTTCTTAAACAATAATTCAGCAACATAATTGGCAATCGGCTCGATAATTTCAGGATTTGATAGTTTATTTTTCACACATCCACTAAAAACGGGCGCATCTAACTTCACATTGATGGCTCCTACTAAATTCTCCTTGATTCCTTTCTCTGAAATCTTGTAAGCGTCAGTTAGTTGATGCTTTTGAAAATACTTCATCACACCATAAGTCAATCCTTTCAATAAGCCATCCACATGAGTGCCATGCTCAAAAGTCAAATAATCATTAGCATAGGATTTTAAGTATGGCGCATCTACCGAATAATACCTAAAAGCAAATGCTGCTTCTATATGCAAATCGTCAATTTGGGTATCAATATCAGTTTCAAAATAGCTTTTGCCTAAGCCATTCAAGATTTCGATATCAATTCTATCCTTCAATCCATTTTTAAAATGATAAATCTCTCGACAATCTTCATTTTCAATCTTATATTTCACCTCAAATTTTGTGCGCTTTAGATAAGCGAACTCTCTCAAATGATGCGTCAAATAGGTGATATTCCATTTAAATGCCTCTTCCCAAATAGTACGATCCAAAAGAAAGTCAATTGCTACATTGGCACAACTTATTTTATCAATTTCACCTCTACTTATTAGTTTCCCTTTCTCATAGTATTGCACTCCTATTATATCTTGATCAGCATCTAAAAAGCAGATACTGAATTTTTCGCTTAATGCATTCAAAGCAGCAATATTTAACCAAAATGGATTACGGGGATTCTTCTCATAATGTCCCCAATGATTGACAAATTCCGCATTTAAGTTATTAAATCTAATCTTTCCTTCTAAATCATCAATCAATTCAATCATAAAGTGATTGGTATTTGAACTGGCAATTACGGAGCTAATAATTCCTTTCAGCATTTCTGTAAATCCTTTTACATTAACACTACCAATATACATTATTGGTCTTAATCGGATATGCTCCACCCAACTAAGGGCTCTGATATTTTCTGCTGAATACTTTGGTTTTTCTGACATTGGGTTGGGTTTTTATTTTAAGGTAAACGAGTTAATTCCAAGCAGACTAAATGGCTATTTGGGCATATAATCTACCGCAAAAGCTTAGGTCTTTTCCTACTATAAATATACGAAAAAAAGGGCATTTTTTAGGCATTATTGGGTGTTAAAATCACTTAAATTAGCGACGGAATGAATTCCGACGCTACCATATCTAACACCGCCTAAAGGCGGTTTATAATATAGAAAGTATATGGCTTTAGCACAAAAATCCCGCAGGGATGCTCTATATTTTAGCGCAGCATTTTAATGCTGGGGATGTGATCTCGTGACATCCATGAGTGCCGTAGGTACGGTCTATATGTATCGTACCTACGGCACTTGGATAGGGGTTGCATCATTACCCCAGTGTTGAAACACTGCGCTAAAATATCATGAGTGCCTGACGGCACTTTATATAATACTCCTTTCATGTCGTAGATAGGAGACACATTTTGACCTCGGCTTCAGCCGTGGTCGTCATGGGATGATTAATTATTGAAATGGAATAAAACACTGCGCTAAAATATCATGAGTGCCTAATGGCGGCTCATTTTGGCTCTTTTATATTCGACACCATTTCATTAATTAAAGTCCAAGATTCGTCTCTTGATATGAATGTAATTAATCCAAGCTCTTTGTTTAGATCGCTTGCTGCTTTTAGTTTATGATGTCCATCAATTATGTAATTAGCGAGGCACCAATGAGTTTTAAATTCTGGTTCTATTTCTTCTCCGTCTTGAAATGGATAACTTTCACTTGATTTGACATCCAGCACACCAATTGAAATAGCATATGGCATTTGATCATTTGATATTTGCTCTTTATAAAAATCAACCCTTGATTGGTTTAATTGATTTACTTTATAAAGTGGGACAAAGAAGTTAAAAAAAGCGCTCTTATACTCAAATCCCATTTTTCCAAAATCAACTAAATTTTCTCGGTAGTAACTATTAAAATTTGAGTTTGGCTTCAATGATTCTGCATCAAATCCCCAATCCCAAGCTTTTCTTTGTTCTTGCCAAAAGTAATTATTACCGCTATCATTCGTAACTATTTTAGGCTTGATTTTCGTTTTTAACACTAAGTAATTTCCATCAGGGATTATTTTGCTTAGTTTGTCAACATTTTCTTCATTGAAGGCTATTTGGCCAGCATTTAAGGATGCTATTAGGATATCTTTATTAAAGTTTATCTCTAAGCTTTTTTCTTGTTTTAAGAAAAAGAATTCACAGGTACCACATATGTTTCCAATGTGATACAA
>JAHDDN010000020.1 GCA_020629335.1 Chitinophagales bacterium
GGCTTTTGTAACACAAAGCCCATACTAAAGTTGACATTTAAGCCAATAAAGTTGCTTGCATCTGCAAAAGCAAAATAGGCTGGACCTAAATTTAAGTTATAATATAAATTCGCAACTATCCGTCTCTGAAATCCCCAACTTGGACTAAAACACCAAAATCCATCAAAATATTCATTCCGAAATCTTCTGGTTACTCTGATCGTAGTATAATTCCCAGAAAACGCCCAAGTCTTCTTTCCACGAAAAACCCGCTTTTCCATATTGTAATAAAGCCGATAATCTAAACTTGCATAGGGAAAATAAACTAACTCCAAATCTGAGTTATCCGCCCTTACAAAAAATGAAGTACCTGCTTCAAAATTCAAAGTAGAACTTTTACTCAAAGCCACTTCTGCACCAGCACCTACACCTAACAGATTTATTTTAAAAGCTGGATTCTGAGTTAAAACTTCCGTTTTGGGATACTTTGACTCAGGTTTTTTAGGAGTAGCAGGTATTTCAACTTGCGCTACTAATGTCAACTGACTAATCAAAAGCAAAGAGATGATATGTCCAATTCGACTAAGCATCTAGCGAACTAATCAACTCTTTTAATAATAGGGTCATCTTCGGTTCCGCTACTTTGGCTACCGCCAATACATCTTCTAATGTTACCAATTTCACCTTCTCTGGTGGATAACCTTCGTCTGTAATAACAGATATACCAAATATTTTCAATCCACTATGTACCCCTACTATCACTTCTGGTACCGTAGACATACCCACCGCATCAGCCCCTATTCGATTAAGGTAGACGTATTCAGCCTTAGTTTCCAAATTAGGCCCTGGCACACTTACATATACCCCTTTATGGCAAACAATACCGTTTTTCTCCGCAATAGCCATTCCTTTCTGCACCAAATCCTGTGCATAAGGCTCACTCATATCGGGAAATCTTGGCCCCAATTCTTCATGATTCACCCCTATCAAGGGATTAGAAGGCTGCAAATTGATATGATCTTCAATAATCATCAAATGCCCCTTCTCTATGCTTTCACTCACACTTCCTGCGGCATTAGAAATAAACAGATGACTAATCCCTAAAGCCTTTAATACTCGCACAGGAAAAGTAACCTCCTGCATCGTATAGCCTTCATAATAATGAAAACGCCCTTGCATAGCTACGATAGGCTTCTCACCTATGTACCCAAATATCAATTTCCCCTTATGAAACTCTAAAGTCGATAAAGGAAAATGAGGTATATCTGTGTAAGGAATCTCCTGCTTTATATCAATCTCTGAAACTAAATTTCCTAATCCCGTACCTAATATAATGCCATACACTGGCTTAAAAGAACACTGCGATTTTATATAAGCAGTGCTCTCCTCAATTCGTTCTAATAAATTCATGTTTGTCTATTCAGTGCTCTAAAGATACTCTTTTATAAGGACAGAAAGGTTCCCTTATGAGACATTTTGTTTTAAATAGCGCTTTACTGACCCATCAAATGCATTTCCATTATCCAAAAACGCTATCTCAATAGGCAAACAATAAATATGTACTTCATTTTCTATCAACCAATCTCGATGTAATAATAATCGCATACCATCTTTCTCCGTCGTCAAAATGATCTTTTGAGCACTTGAAATAGCCGAAAATTTAGCCTTGATTTTTTTTAAGTCTTGCTCCCGATAATAATAATGATCCGCATATTTCAAAGTATGAACCTCCTTTACTTGCTTAGATACATACTCTAACATCCTATCCTGATTAGCAATTCCACTTAACAAAAGCACCTCCATATCACTACTCAATGACAGCTCCTTAGTGAGATCCAATAAATGATAAATCGCCTTATAAACAATAGTCGAAAAAAACAACTGCTGATGCGCTAAAGGCTGAATCGCCTCCCTCAATCGCTGACGATCTTTTTCTCCTAAATTAGTAGGACATTTCGTTACAACGATTATATCAGCCCGCTCATAAGCACTCACCGGCTCTCGCAATCGCCCCATCGGCAATAAATGATCCTCCGTAAAGGGCTTTTGATAAGTCGTCAACAAAATATTACAGCCCGCTTTCACCGAACGATGCTGATAAGCATCATCCAATATAATACAAGCCGTATCAGGCGCATCCATCAATACCTCTGGTATCGCCAATGCACGATCCTCCCCCACTGCCACTCGAATACCAGAATAACGATAATGAAAAAACATCGGTTCATCCCCAATCTCCCAAGCAGTACTATTTTCATCCGCCATCAAATACCCATTCGTCCGCCTTTTATATCCCCGACTCAAAGTCGCCAAAGCATATTCCCCCTGCAACAATTCTATCAAATATGCCACATGAGGCGTCTTCCCCGTTCCTCCAGTAGACAAATTCCCCACCACGATTAAAGGCAAATCAAACTCAATCTGCTTATACACATTCCACTCATAAAGCATCGAACGCAAACGAGCAATCCCACCATAAATCAACGCAAAAGGATAAAGTAAATATTTCATAATCTTGTTTGATGCGATAAATTTAATTAATTTTATTCTTTGGGCGTGCCCGTGCGCTGGTAAAAATGAATGAATAATATTTACAAATTCATCGTTCATCATTATGCATTCATCATTCGCCGAAGGCGCACGGTCGGGCTGTCCGCTCTCATGTGGCTATGTGCCTGCTACTACGCTAAGCCCTGCTTGTCTCTAAGGAGCCTGCGCATGGCTAAGCTCCATAAGCAGTCCCATATACGCCACATACCGCTTCCATCCCTCACGCAAAACATAAGGAGTAAACAAAGAAACATTTTAAACTGTTTTTTACTCACGACCTAAATAAACTTCAAATAATATGAAATTAAAATGGCCACTTTCTGCCATCAGTCGATGGACTTTTTTTCTGATGACGCTCATCTTAATAGGTGCTTGTTCACAAGATAATGAAGAAGAACTTTTTGATGTTTGCAATACTACGGACGTCAGTTTTATGGATAATGTCCTACCTATCTTAGCCACCAATTGTAATGGCTGTCACAGTACCGATAATGCACCTATTTTAGGAGCGGGTATTATACTCGATACTTATGCAGGCGTAAAAGGCATGGTAGATGCCGAACGACTATGGGGAACAATTAATCACTTAGAAGGCTTCTCGCCTATGCCTAAAGGCAGCACAGAAACCATAGATCAATGCTTTTTAGACCAAATCAAATCTTGGTTAGATGCAGGTGCATTAGATAACTAAGGGAATACAAAAATACTACTCAATATGAAATCACTATTCCAATATATACTCATCTGTTCTGCACTTTTACTAAGTGCCAATGTTTTCGCACAAGATTTGGACGATTTACTCGACCAAATGGAAGCCAAGGAAAAAGAAGAGGTAATCGAATATACTAGTTCAACATTCAAAGGGACTAAAGTCATTAATCTCCACTCTGTTGAACGACTCGCACCTGGCGCATTAGAATTTCGAATTGCTCACCGATTTGGTCGACTCAATGGCGGCTGGAGAGAATTATGGGGAATCGACCAAGCAAGTATCCGCTTCGGACTCGACTATGGTATCAATGATCACCTAACACTTGGTTTTGGACGAACAACCTACGAGAAAACCTATGACTTTTACGGAAAAGCCGCATTACTTCGTCAATCTACTGGCAAGCGTAATATGCCCATCTCCCTAGTATGGTTTTCAAGCATGGCCATCAATACGCTCGATCTAAATATTAATCCAGAACGACAATATGATTTCAAGCACCGCTTAGCCTACGTACATCAGCTAATCATTGGACGAAAATTTTCTCCAGGCTTTTCTATGGAAATCGTCCCTTCTTTGGTGATGCATAACTTGGTAGAAAAAGCCGATGATGCCAATATCATCCCAGCCTTAGGATTCGCCGGAAGAATGAAGTTGTCTAAAAGGGTCTCGCTCAATGCAGAGTATATTTATCGCCTACCACAAGATAATACGCCTAACATAGACAACTATTATGACTCTTTTTCCGTAGGTTTTGATATAGAGACTGGTGGACACATCTTCCAATTACACTTCACCAACTCCTCTCCGATGATAGAAAAAGGCTTCATCACAGAGACGAATGGCAATTGGGCGGATGGCGATATTCAGTTCGGATTTAATATTACTCGTGAATTTACTGTTAAGGGTAAACATTAGAAGTAATTAATAACAAAATAAACGATCACTCACTGCTTGCGTCCTATATTAACGAGCTTGTCTCAACAAGCTCAATCACTTCCTAAAATTTGTAAAATGAAAAACTTACTAATAATCCTATTAATGGTGGCTATGAGTAGCCCCTTATTTGCTCAATTATATGTAGTAGACAATGCTGATGTTCACTTCTACTCTTATGCGAGGCTTGAAAATATAGAAGCGCATAATAAAGAAGCTAAAGCAGTCATTAACACTGAAGACCATTCCTTTTCCTTCCGTATTCCAATCAAGTCATTTGTATTCGCTCAAGAACTCATGCAAGAGCATTTCAATGAAAACTATATGGAAAGTGATACTTACCCTAATGGAAGTTTCAAAGGCACCATTGATGGAGAGTATGATTTATTGTCTGATGGCGAATATGATGTGGATGCCGTTGGCCAGTTAGATATTCACGGAGTCGTACAAGAGAGACGGATCCCAAGTGTGATCACCGTAACAGATGGTGTACCAGAAATCAATGCTAAGTTTATGGTCAAATTAGTAGATCACAAAATCAAAATTCCTAAAGTAGTATTTTACAATATTGCAGAGGAGATTGAAGTAACGGTGCGTTTTGCACTTCAGGCATACGAAAAAGAGTAATTACCTATTATATATACCTTTCCAAATCATAAAAAGCACTCTTTTGATTTGGTGATTTTAGGTAAGTAAAAAACTCAACCAAATCAATCATTTACCAAGGCATATTTGTCTCTTATTGGAGATAAATATGCCTTTGTTTTTTTCAATAAGTTGTCTTTCAAGCTTACAATTGCTAGCATCCCTATAACAAAACAGTCCCAATAATGCCTATTAATTCTTAATTTTGTATTCCCATGAAGAAAACAAAACTAATCGCACTATTACAAGCATTAAACAAGGATGAGATAAAAGAGTTATCAAAGTTTTTGGAGAGTCAGTCGATTAAGAAAACAGGAAGCATATATCGCTTATATCAATTGCTAAAAAAATATCATCCAGAGTTTGAGGATATAAGTATCAGCAAGGAGAAGATACAAAGAAAGTTGTTTAAAGACGTCAAAAATGTCAATAGGAGGCTCTTTGATAATTCTCATCACTTGGCAGTACTTGTCGAAAAGTTCATCGTTTATAAAGAGTTAGAAAAAAGATCACAAAAGTTTGATTTTTTATTGCTAAGCGCCTTAAGAGATCGAAAAGCCGATCGTTTATTCTTCCAAAAAGTAAATACAATTGAGAAAGATTGGGCAACCAATCCACCTAAAGGAATAGAGCATTTTTACGATCTTTATCAGCTAAAAAAACTATGTTTACTCCATCCTAACTATTCCAACCTGAACGACACTCCTATAGATGCACCAGACTTAATGAAATTGCTGGACCATTATTATTTGACCAATAAGCTGTACTGGGCTATTTGCACCCAAATAAATAATACAGGCATCATTAACGATAAGAATGATTGTACACCAATCCTTCTAAACGAAATACTACAAATTAGTCCTACATTTCAAGACATACCTCCTATCCCCTTCTTAGCAAAACTATATACCGCACTTAAGGAGAATCAGTTTGATCAATATCAAAATCTGAAAGATAGCTTTTTCTTACAGCTAAATATTTTTGATCAAGCAGTACAACTTGATATATTTAATGCTCTTTCTTATTTGGGTTTTCAAAACTATAAAAAGGGAGCCACTTCTATTAATCAGCTATTTGAGTTATATGACCAATCCGTCAAGGAAGAAATCATTATTTATGAACAATATATAGACCCAAAGTTGTTCGAAAACATTGTAAATGTTGCTTGTGCAGCCAATGAGTTGAGTTGGACAGAAAATTTTATCGCCGAATATCAATCTTATATACCTAAAGATGTACAGGTCAACACAACTTCCCTCTGTGAAGCTAATTTGGCCGTCCATCAAAAAGATTTTGATAAAGCCCTACAAAATATCGCATTCGTACAGTATCAAAATCCTTATGTTGGATTGCAGGCCAGATCGCTTCAATTGCAATGTTATTATGAGCTAAGGGACTATGATGAGTTATTTCATAACTTAGTAAGGTCATTTTCAACTTATCTCAAACGAGATAAGACATTACCTCAAGGCCTCAAAGCACATTACATTCAGTTTATTCAATATACTAAACAACTTAAAAAAGCTAAAGACTTAAAACTACCCTATGAAGCTCTTCATAATACCATTAATCAAGATGAGCAAGTCGCATGGAAAAAATGGTTATTACAAAAAATTAGGGAGTTATAACAGGAGTGATTGCACCTGCCCCGCCTCCTCCATCAGGAATATTCGCCAGAGAAACACCATTTACTTCGCTGTCATCACAAAGCTCAACGGCCCCTCCAATTGGAGCAAAAGAAAAACAAGAAGTAACTGCCGTATGATACGTCAATCCTCCAGCAGATGTTATCCATCCACTTTGGATAACTTCATACTCAGCATTAACATAAGCATTAAAATTGATACTTGTCCCATATCCAGTTACTACATCAGGTACCAAGCCAAAACCAATAGTAGTTTGAACTGACCAATTCAGGTTTTTATCAGGGCACATGAGATTAAGTTCTATCTGACCTCCTATATTCTGAACACTATAGGCTAATGGACTAAAATCACATTCTTCATCACTTAATGCATTTTGAACTATATTTTTCTTCCCAGCCTGAGTATCAAATGCCTCTACTGGCATTATTTCTTCCTTTGCACAAGCACTAAATAACAAACAAAGTAATCCGATTAATATAATTTTCAATTGAGTATTCATAGCTTATATTTATCAATTTATCTAATAATGGCATAAAGTTAATTAGCCTATCTATATTGTACAAACACAGATTTAATTGCTTTTAGGAACGAAAGAACACTTTGAGCCTCACAAACCACTAAAAATGAAAAGATTATAGTTTTTTAGGGGCATCAACAATGCCCCTAAAATCTAACTAAATTGATAAACTTCGCTATCTATATTGATAAATATTTTAGAATCGAAAATCCTTAAGCTTAGAAATTCCCAGTTCGAACATTTACTCACACGCTAAGTCAGTAGTGTAAATGATCTGCTCCAGTTGATTAGCATTCCCTACTAATACTTCACTTTCAAAAAGATGTATAAGCTCCTCTCCATCTGCTCCAAAATCTAATGAATATACTGAGCTCGGCGGCTGGTTATCAACTGTTTGACAATCATAAATATTCGTAGGAAAAGTGTAAAATGATAATCTCAAGTGCTTGTATGAAGCAAACTGTAATGCAGTTGGGGGATCAAGTGGATAAAGTAGAGTACCATCTGCTCCTGCTATCGTTCCTTCTTTTTCATCATCTAATTGCCAGTCAAAAGCTAAGTTAGAGTCATCATTATCTACATACCAAACATCTGCTACCCTATTAAAAAGGACATTACCGTAACAGTCCAAATACTCAAAGAGGTATCCAAAACTCACTAAATGACATCCCTCTTCATTTGCTGCCTCTTGAGAGCAAGTAGTAGCGGGATCAGCCATTACTAATAAAGCGCCATTAGATGGCTGATAAGATATAGAAGCGCTGGCTGAAAGTAATTGCTCACCCTCGCACAGTTCAACTGGAGGTGGATCGCAGCCTTGCCAAATTAGGCTAAAAACGACTACTTTAAGTACTAATACATAAAATAAGAAACGTTTCATAATATTAATTTTAAATTTTAAGAATCAATTTGATCTATAGTGCTCACCATTTAGCAACTTACTAATCACAATCACCTCCATTATCAATAAGAACAACCTCATAATAATTTGAATTAGGATATACTAAATATTCCTTATATATCTCTTGGATAGGCAAACCATCTTGACCAAAATCTAAAGACATATTCACATGATTAGATCCACTACCAGCAAAAGAACAGGCATATTCATTAAAAACAGATAACTGAATATTTAATAATAACTTATTATAATCTTGTAAGCCTAAATCTGGACTTGGGGGTGTCAATATGATAGTACCATCTGCTCCCTCCATTATACTTTCGTCTGAGACATCTATTTGCCAATCTAGTACTTGATCAGCATTATCATTACTCGCATCAGCATCGCTATTAATGTTAATGTAGTGTATCTCACTAGTTATTTGATGTATTACATTCTCACAATCATCAATATAGCTAAATATATAGGATAGATTTGAATCATGGCAAGCTCCTTCAAAGGAAGGGTTTTGAAAGCAAGTAGTAGGTGGATCTGTGGTGACTACTATAGCACCATTACTGGGTTGATAAGCTATTGCTGTACTAACGGTGAACAACTCTTCACCAAGACATTCGGGACTCTCAGGAGGATCACAGCCTTGCCATATTAAACTGAGTACAAGGATTCCGATCAAGCTAATTTTCGATAAAACATTATTCATGATTATTATTATTTTAGATAAATTAATCTTGGTGGCCAACCAAATAAGTACATCACAAAAGTAGAATGGAATGGTAGAAGCTACAAACACAGATTTGTTTGTATTTAGTACTTAAAAATTAAAATTTTGAATGATAAATTAGCTGTAAATAAGATTTTCACTTTCGTTAAGTGTAGTAAAACTTAAATTAAATACTCTAAATATGACAAACACAATTAAGTTCACAATTTGGCTTGCAATAAGGATAGTTCAACTATTTTGGATTCAAATCTACTGAAATCTTCGGCTTAGGGATGGGAGCGGTATGTGGCGTCAATGGGGCAGCTTATGGAGCTTAGGCTCACGCAGGCTGGCCCGCAGGGCAGACAAGTGCGCCTTAGCGGAATAGCTGACACATAGCCACATAAGAGCGGACAGCCCGACCATGCGCCTTCGGCGAATGATGAATGATGAACGATGAATTATAAATGGCTCATGCTGCGCACTCGCCCCTACAAACGCATGGGAAGCCCCAAATAAAGAAAGCCCAATAAGAGATTTTTCTTATTGGGCTTCTTTTGTTTATATCGTTACTTGGCAATTATAACTGGCTTTGTTATTACCTCATCTTCCATTTGGATATGAAGGTAATAGAGGCCATTGACTAAATCAACAGGATATTGTAAGTGTTGACTGCCTACAGCGTATGTTTGCTGATTAAATTGTTGGATCATTTTGCCTGTAGCATCCATAATTTGTATGGCAACATTCGTGTTTTCTTTCAGATCTAAATTGATATTTAGGTCATTTTGAATAGGATTTGGGTATATTTCTATATCCTTATTTAGAATATCTTCTAAGGCAGTGTCTTCCATTTCGGTGATGTTTAGAGAAGCTGTGTAAGTATAATCACCTGTTTTGGCTCCATTGCCATTAGCAGCTAAGCCCGATGCCCAGAAGGTGACACTTCCTGATCCAGTAGCTGGAGCGGTCCATTGGAAGCTATAGGTATTTTCAGATGGATTCGGGACACTTTGATGATTGATATATTCACGCCCAGCTGGGCTTGTTTGAATATTAGTCATAGAGCCTGCTGGAGATATGAATGCACCAGTACTATTAAAGCTTTCATCTAGGGCAATCATTTGGAATCCGAAACGGCTAGCATTTGGATCGTCTATTGTCACACTAATGTCATAAGTTGCTCCTGCTTCATAAACCTCTGCTCCGCCATAATTGATGATTAAGCTTCCTGGGCCAGTGTTAGGCCCACCAGTAGCTGCATCAAGATGGCAACCTGATTTAGCACAAGTTAATTCGCCATTATCAATAGCTCCTGCATGTCCCACTATGGGTTGCGAAGAATTAGAATGGGAGTAATTATTATTGATGCTAAACCAGCAAATTAGGGTCATTAGCAGTATAAAAGTCCATTTTTTAGTCATTACTACGTCGTTTTGATTGATAATTAATAATAAAAAGGCTACTAATTGGGTCTTAAATACGTTATAAAAATTAACAACGACCTAAATGTTTTCCCTTATCCCTATTAGTTTTACCCTCTTATAAAGTTGAAATTTACTAAAATTGTTTAAAATTAACAAAGCAATTGGTTTAAAGCCTTGTCTTTATGATAGTTGCTTTGTAATTATTATATTTGACTTTTAATCAAAGATTAACAGAAATTGCCTAATTAAAAGAAAAAAAATGAAAAGAAATTTTTTACTTAGCACAAGAGCGGCAGTTGCATTAATAGCCTTCTTTATGATTGGTTTTAGTGCTTCTATCAATGCTCAAGTTATTTTCGAAGAAGATTTTGAAGATGGTTTACCAGAAGATTGGGAAAGCACTTTCAATGAGCCTGGTCAAGGTTGGATGCATGGTGATGAAGCCACTTTAACGAGCCAGTACTTCACATTCCCAGAAAATGTATTCGCAGGTAATGCATTCATGGGTGCCAATGATGATGGCTGTATGCCTAATGGTGAAGCGCCAACTTCAGCAGCTAACTGTGATTCAAGTATGGATTATTTGATTACACCATCTATTGATTTATCAGACTACCCAGGTGTGGTATTGAGTTTTAATGCATTCTATACAGGTGCTTATAACTCATTGATGAATATAGACATCAGTGGTGATGGTGGTGAAACATGGGACGAAAATGTATACGAAGTAGGAGATAATACTGCATGGACTAATCATGTAGTACCTATTAGTGATTACGGCGGCTTATCTGATGTAAAAATCAGATTCCACCACGATGATAATGGTGGTACTACTAGCTGGGCAAGTGGTGCAGGTGTTGATGACGTTATGTTAGCAGTACCTGACTTCAATGATATGGCAGTACGTTTAAACCACAAAACAGTAGACTACGCAAGTTTCCCATTAAGCCAGTTAGGCGAAGAGGGTTTCGGTGAAATCAATGCTGAGTTAATTAACTTAGGTGTTGATGCAACAGACGTAACAGTAACTGTTTCTATTGATTCTCTTGACTTTTCTACTGATCCAATTTCTTTCGCTAATGTAGCAAGCTACACTAGTGAGGCTCAAGATGTTGGTGCTGGTCAAAGTACTACGATATCTTTAGGAAGTGATTTTGAGGCTGAAAATGCCTTCTATGTCATTCGTACTTCAGTAGATTATGCTGAAATTGATGAGGATGTAAATGAAGCGAATAATGAGCACATACACGTTACACAGTTAAACGAATTCTTTATCAGTAGAGCTTTAACATTGAACTTCGCTGCTTTAGAAGATTCTACTATTGCTCCTGAAGGTTTTGCTTTAACCTTAGGTGGTGACAATGCTGCTGACACAAGAAATGCTTCTTCTTTTGATATTTATGAAGCATCTTATGTTGAGCAGGTAAATATCTCTATTCAAAACCCAGAAGGTTTAACAAGAATTGGAATTTTTGAATCAGATCCTGATTCTTCTCCAGCTGCTGAGCCATTATATGAGTCTGGATTCTTTGATCCTGCTGATTTTGCAGAATTGACTCCTGATCAAATTAATACAGTTCCTGTACCAATTACTTGTCCTCCTCTTTTAGAGCCAGGTAAGTACTGGATTAGTGTTTACGAACAAACAGGAGCTAATGTAAACTTAGTTTACTCTACACACTATTTACCTCTTGGTCAGTCTGTATACTTATCAGGTGAGGATTTCTCTGATGTATGGTGGGCTAACCCAAATAGTATCATGCCTTTAATTGATGTTGCTTTAACACAAGAATTATCTATCACTTCTCCAGCTACTAACTTAGAGCTTAGTGATGACGCTTCTGGCTTTGAAATAGATATTGATGCATCTGTTACTGATGATGACGGATTCTTAGGTGGTTTCTGTGAAATCACTTGGACAGTTGATGGTGACGTTATTACTGAATATGACGGTCAAACATCTTTCAACTACGAATTTGATGCTTTCGGTACTTATGAAGTTTGTGCTATTGTTGAATCTTTAGACGGTACAGAATTAGAAGAGTGTGTTACTGTTGAGTTAGAGTGTAGCTTAGATGCTGACGAAGATGTAACTCCTGGTAGTATTACAATCGAAGTAGATGGTGGTTCTGGTAACTACGAATACGATTGGAGTAATGGTGATGATTCTGAAGAAGCAACTGGTTTAGAGCCAGGTACTGAATATACAGTAGTTGTATCTGATGGCGATTGTGAGCAAGAATTCACTTTCGAAACTGCTGAGTGTGATGTTAGTGTTTCTGAAGATGGTATTAGTTATGATAATAATGAAGCTACTATCGAATTAGACATTGATAACTCTTACTACTCTACTTCTGGTGCTACTAATGAGCACACAATCACATGGACAAATGAAGATGGCGATGAAGTAGGTGATGAATTAACAGTAACAGTTGATGCATCTGGTACTTATACCGCTACCGTAAGTGACCCTGCGGGTTGTGAAGCAACTGTAGAAGTTGATGTTTCAATTGTAGATATCGAAACAATCGAAGGTTTAGCTAACTTTGAGATGTATCCAAACCCAACAGCGAATGAAGTAACAATTGATTTTGACTTAGACAGAAATGTTGATTTCCAATTGACGATCTTCAATGTTGCTGGTGAGAGAGTAATGGAAACAGCTACTCAAGAATTAAACACTTTCACTCAAACATTTGACTTATCTGAATTCGCTAATGGCGTATACATGGTACAGTTAACTTTTGACAATAAAGTAATGATGGAAAGATTAATGATTAGTAAATAATCATTAACAACATACTTCAGTTCTAATTAGAACTGATCAAGAGAACGGGAAGTTGAGCAATCAGCTTCCCGTTTTTTTATGTTCATTTATCATTAGTTTGTAATATTTATAAGGAAAAAAGACCTCTTGTCTAAGTTTTATTAATAATTGCTTATATTTAACAATGCAAATCTACAATGAAATAGGAAAGCTCAATATTTACAGGCTGTGGAGTGGTATTACAATCTGCTTACTCTTAATCATGAGTTTTGACATTAGTGCTCAAGTCATATTTGAAGAAAATTTTGACGATGGACTTCCATCAGATTGGGAAAGTACTTTCAATGAACCAGGGCAAGGGTGGCTACATGGTGATGAGACTACGTTATCGAGTCAATACTTTACCTTCTCAGAAAATGTATTCGCAGGAAATGCTTTTATGGGTGCCAATGATGATGGGTGCATGCCTGATGGAGAAGATCCATCTGCAGCGGTTAACTGTGACTCAAGCATGGATTATTTGATAACTCCATCTATTGACCTATCAGACTATTCTAGTGTAGTATTGAGTTTTAATGCATTCTATACAGGTGCTTATAGTTCATTACTTAATATCGATATTAGTAGCGATGGTGGGGAAAGTTGGGATGAAAACATTTTTGAAGTGGAAGGGAATATGATTTGGATGAATCACTTTTTATATCTCAATCAATATACAGGGTTAGATAATGTAAAAATCAGATTTCACCACGATGATAATGGCGGTACAACAAACTGGGCTAGTGGAGCAGGTATAGATGATGTAAAAATAATGGTGCTCGATAATGATTTAGGTATCAAGTTAAAGCATAAAATAATTGATTATTCAATGTTTCCAATAAGCCAATTAGGCGAAGATGGCTTCGGTGAAATTATTGCTGAAGTAATTAACTATGGAGTAGATCAAACTAATGTAACCGCTACAGTAAGCATTGACTCGATTGACTTTTCTACGACTCCCATATCTCTTGTCAATATGGCTACTTACACAAGCGAAGCTATTGATATTGGTGAGAATACTACTACTCAAATATCATTGGGGAGTGATTTTGAGGTAGAAAATGCTCACTATGTTTTTCGTACTTCAGTAAATTATGATGAAATAGATGAAGATTTCAATAAAGCTGATAATGAGCACATACACATCACTCAAATAAATGAAGACTTCATCAGTAGAGCACTAAGATTAGATTTTACTGAGTTTGAAGATACCACCTTAATTCCTAAAGATTATAATTTATCATTAGGTGGTTTTAGTGAAAATGATATAAGAAAAGCTGTTTCTTTTGAAATTTTTGAAGCTTCTTATATAGAGCAGGTAAATATCTCTATTCAAAACCCAGAAGGTTTAACAAGAATTGGAATTTTTGAATCAGATCCTGATTCTTCTCCAACTGCTGAGCCATTATATGAGTCTGCTTTCTTTGATCCTGCTGATTTTGCAGAATTGACTGCTGACCAAATTAATACGGTTCCTGTACCAATCAACTGCCCTTATCTTTTAGAGCCAGGTAAATACTGGTTAAGCGTTTATGAACGAGCGGATCCTGATATAGGACTAATATACTCAACACACTATTCACCACTTAATCAATCGGTTTACTTAAACAGTCCCAACTTCACTGATGAATGGTTGGCGAACCCATATGATATCACCCCTTTAATTGATGTTGCCTTATCACAAGAACTCAACATGACTTCTCCAGCTACAATAGTCACTCTATCTCAAACTGAAAACACCAGCAATTTAGGTATTATCATGCAAGCCGCCGTGGATAATGACGATCCAACAACTGCTTCTGGATATTGCAATATTATTTGGACTATCAATGGGGAAGAAATAAACAATGAAAACTCCAATTCGCTAACTTATGAATTTAGTGAATTTACGGACTATGAAGTATGTGTAAATGTAGAATCTCTCGATGGTACTATTTTACAAGACTGTATAATGGCCGAATTAATATGTGATTTGGCAGTAAATTCTACTTCAACCCCAAGCAGTATCAGCTTAGAAGTAGAAAACGGATCTGGCAATTATGAATACAACTGGAGTAATGATGATAATACTTCTACCATCAATAATCTTGAAGAAGAAACAGAGTATACTGTTACAATTACTGATGGGGTCTGTACCGAAGAACTTAGTTTAACTACTGAGGCATGTGATTTAGAGGCATACTTAGATGATTTTGAATTTGAGTATCCAGAATGTTATATACACTTTTACCTTGACATTGACAATTCGTTTGCAACACCCTCTGACCCTGCTAATCACAATATCATCTGGACAGATATAAACGATTCTATTGTGGGTACTGAAGAAACCTTAACTATTTGCTCTGAAGATGTAATAGGCACATTCTTCATTACAGTAACTGATATCTTTGGCTGCGAAGTAAATACAGAAATACCCCTGCTTCCTGATGATATAGGAGGATCTTGCCCATGTACCACTACTAATGAAACAATCGAAGGTTTAGCCAACTTTGAAATCTATCCAAACCCAACAGCGAATGAAGTAACAATTGATTTTGACTTAGACAGAAATGTTGATTTCCAATTGACGATCTTCAATGTTGCTGGTGAGAGAGTAATGGAAACAGCTACTCAAGAATTAAACACTTTCACTCAAACATTTGACTTATCTGAATTCGCTAATGGCGTATACATGGTACAGTTAACTTTTGACAATAAAGTAATGATGGAAAGATTAATGATTAGCAAATAATCATTAACAATATACTTCAGTTCTAATTAGAACTAATCAAGAGAACGGGAAGTTGAGCAATCAGCTTCCCGTTTTTTTATGTTCACAAATAGAGAAAGTATGTCATACTAATGCCATTTATGGGATTAATTCAAAAAAAAGCTCAAATATATTTTGTTGATTAAGTGTTGAAGTCTATTTTCGTTTAATGCTATATGGGTTTATTAACTGTATCCTGTCATATCATGAATCATTTTTAGAAGCTTTAGTAATGCTAAAAAAATAACTTTTCGTTTTCTACTTGCTAATTACGCTCACTACTGCGTTACAAAAGCCTCACGTAGCGCTGCTACGCTTCATTTTTGTGCCTTGTATTGATCACAATTAGCGGCGCATCAAATCGAAAGTTTATTATTTCAACATTACTTATCAAATTGAACAACATGAAAAATAATAACTTAAGTACAATAATTCGTTTATTCGTTTTATTACCATTTTTCCTTTTGAGCTTTAGTCTACTTACTTTCGCTCAAAGTGATCTATCTATTACTGTTAACCCTGAATCTAATCGAATATTAGGCTATGGGGCTTTCCCATTCAGCCAAATGGAAGAAACATTTGGAGAATTTACAGTGGAAGTCAGTAATAATGGTGATGAAGAGGCAACAGCCGTCAGTATTACAGCCAATTTTCAAATACCTAATGCTGATGATGAGCTCGAAACGGAAGAAACATTCACAGCCGATGCTCAAGATATTGCCGCTGGAGAAACAGTAGAATTTATCATCAATGCTGATTATCTTCCAGAAGAAACAAATATCTATGCCATTAACTTCACTTTTGATTACGATCAAATAGAGGATGAAGTTGAATTAACAGATAATCTATTCTCTCATGTTTTTGTTCTAACAGAATATGATATTTGTAGAGCATTAATTGGCTTTAACATACTGGCTGATTCTATTAATATCAATATTCCAGATATACTCTATAGCGGATTATCATTTGACGATTCGTTTAATGGTGTTTTTAATGCCGCTAAGCTGGCTGGTTCGTTTGAAGTATTTGAGCCTGCTTATTTAGAAATAGCCGATTTTACAGCGATCACTCCAACAGGTACTACTGCTGTTGAAGTTTGGACCGATAACGGTAACCTACCTGGTGATTTAATTGCAACTTCAGGTGATTTCTTTCCAACTAATGACGACGGAGGACAGTTTTTTATTACCTCTATGACTTGCCCAGTTCTATTAGAACCTGGAAAATATTGGATCAGCCTTGAGGAACCACTAGAGGAAACCGTAGGGCCTGTTTTTTCTAACTACTATGCTACAGATGGAGAATATTCCCTCCAATTCAATGGCGGAAACTGGTTTGCCAACCCAATAACTACAACAGATCAGCCAATTGTTCCTCACATTTATGCATACCTAACTCCTGAATTAACTTTTACAGATGCCGCCACAGGGGTAGAGTTAGAAGTCGAAACAGGATTATTAGATGTTGAAATATTAGCTAGTCCTTTTGTAGAATTGGATGACGGGATATTTGCTGGAGCTTACTGTGGCATCTCTTGGACACTAGATGGAGATGAAATTAGCGATTTTGATGGAGAAAATATTTTCGACTATGAATTTGACGATTATGGCTCCTATGAAATATGTGTCATCGTAGAATCTTTTGATGGGACTACTTTAGAAGAATGTACCACAGTAGAATTAGAATGTAGCTTAGAAGCAGAGGCAGAAGTAACACCTGGCAGTATCATTGTAGAGGCTGATGGAGGTTCTGGAAACTATGAATACGACTGGGACACAGGTGATGATAGTGAAGAAATATTCGACTTAGAGCCTGAAACAGAATACACCGTTACTATATCTGAAGATGATTGTTCAGAAGAATTTACTTTCGAAACTGCCGCTTGTGAAGTATCAGTAGACATTGATGATGTTATTGAAGAAAATGGCGAAGCTACTTTTGAACTAGATATCGATAATCCATATGCTTCTTCCTCAGGATCTACTAATGAACATACTATCGTATGGACAGATCCAAATGGAGATGAAATTGGGGATGAGCTATCATTAACTATTGATAAGGACGATTTAGAAGATGGTGATTATACCATCACAGTTACTGATCCTTATGGTTGTGAAACAACACTTGAAGTAAACCTATCCTCTTTAGCTGTAAGCATTGATGATATTGAAGGTTTAAGCAACTTTGAACTTTACCCTAACCCAAGTGCAGGCGAAATGACGATTGATTTTGACTTAGATAAAAATATCGACTTCCAAATGACCATCTTCAATATTGCTGGTGAAAAAGTAATGGAAACAACTACTCAAAAAGTAAATACATTGAATCAAACATTCGATCTATCAGAATTCGCTAATGGCGTATACATGATACAGTTTACTTTTGACAATAAAGTAATGATTGAAAGATTAGTGATTAGCAAATAATTACTACGAATATATAGAAAAACAAAAAGGCGAATGGAGTTTATTTCCATTCGCCTTTTTTATTGATCTTTTTATCGCTTAAAGTCCGCTATATAAGTTTGACTATTCCCCTGCCCATCTTTAACAACTAACTTAAAGGTATGACTTCCCGATCCTGTCCGATGATCAAAAGTATGTATCAATCGACTCGTCTTAGCATCATAATCCATCAACACCCACTCACCATCTATCGTTCCTCTATAAGATTTAATACCCGATAAATCATCCGATATTTTCATAGTAATCGTACTATTCTTAGCCATATTTTTCCCTTCCGAAATATTCACCGCCTTAATAGTAGGAGCCGTCGTATCCGTCGTAATATAAAAATCGCCAAACTCTCTCGGCCTTGCTGTCAAATAAGGGCCATCCCATTTACTAGTCAAACCATACTCATTACCAAACACATCCTTATAAGCCACCAATGCCTTATTCTTCAAATCCGAAGGCAAATCATTTGGCAATATACTAATCGTATAACGAGAATGCACAGGTACCTCCCCATCATGCACCTTATGAACCAATGAATAAACATCCGTACTCATAGGCTCAGCCGTCTCATACTGAAAATAAATATCTCGATAAAATGCCTTTGCATCAAAGTCTAATTTCAATTCAGTTGCCTCAAAATAATTAGACCTCCCCTGCTTAAAATAATCCGCAGAAAAAGGCGGATCAGTCCTGTAAATCGCATCCCCCTGCTTCACCTTAAAATTCAATTGAGACAAATTTCCAGCCGCATCCTTTACCTTAAAAGTCAAACGATGCGTCTCTCCATCCGCAATATTAATCACCCCCTCATTCCGCATCTCATCATAAATAGACAACTTATTTCCTGGATCACGAAAACATTTCTGCAAATAAAAACTACCTTTCCCTGCCTTCTTAGCCCTAATTCTCGCCCCATAATCTAAATGCGAATTAATATATCGACTCTCCCCAAACGAACTTTCCCTCATATCAAAAGCACAAACCGTCTCCTCATTATGCAATAACTCCACACTATAAACCCCATTATGATTATTCGCCCCATTCAACTGATCATAAGTATTAATTCCCAAAGCAATATTATCTGCCCCCACAATCAAAGTTTCATTTTCCAAGCTACAAGTCCCTTGCTTAGTTTTCAAAGTATACATTTCAGGATTTTCTAAATGCTGATGATCATGAATACTATAAACCGCAATCTTATTGATGGTCGGTTTTTTTGTATCCTCCACATTAATACCAAAAAGCAATGGATTCAAAGGATGCTCCGTACCCGTATCCCTAATCTCAAAATGCAAATGCGGACCACCAGATCCACCCGAATTTCCAGACAAAGCAATCTTCTCCCCCTTCTTCACCTTCAAGGCACCCGCATCAGGATATAAATCCACCGTAAAACTCTCTCTACGATATTGCGCCTTCTCAACGTAAGCGTTTATTTCATCATTAAACTTACTCAAATGCGCATATACCGTCGTATATCCATTTGGATGGCGTACATAAATCGCCTTACCATAACCACCCGATTGCACCTTCACCCTCGACACATATCCATCCGCCGCAGAATACACCCGATAACCCTCCGAGCCATTCGTCTTAATATCTATTCCAGCATGAAAATGATTCGGACGCAATTCACAATAAGTCCCCGAAAGCACCAAAGGAATATTCAATGGCGCTCTAAAATAATCCTGCGGATACTCCGCCGCCACCCAAGCACTAATAAAAAACAATAAGCAAAGGCTATATTTATACTTCATCATAATAAAAGATTTGAGATACCAATTTGAATCAATAAAACAGGATTCGTTTACTTTTGGGGCTTCCCCGATTATTTTTTTGGCCAGCCATTGTAGGGGCGGACCTATGTGTCCGCCCGCTGGCCAAAAAAATAATCGGGTCGGGCTGTCCGCTATTATGTGGCTATGCTGCTCCTACTCTGCTAAGTGCTGCTTGTCTGCCCTGCGGGCCAGCCATCACATCACTAAGCGCCGTAAGTCGCTGCATGAACGCCACATACCGCTACCATCCCTAAGCCGATCACTCCTTCTCCCCCAACAAAGGCTTATCCAAACTGATGGTATCAAACTCACCACCATGTTCGCCCTTCGTCAACTGAAACAAATCCTTATCTATTTTTTTAAATTCTTTCGTACTTTGATTATAGGTATTCACAACAGTTCCCAACTGTTTACCCATTTTGTCTACTTGTGCTTCGTAAACTTTTAAGTGTTTCGCCAAAAGGTTGATCTTATGCATCACCTCTTTTACAGACTGCTCAATTTGGAGCGCTTTGAGTCCTTGTAAAACAGTTTCTAAATAAGCATAAAAAGAAGTAGGAGAAACAATAATTACTCGCTTCCGAAATGCATACTCAATCACGCCCTTATCTCCTACCTGATAATTCAACAAATGATAATACACCCCTTCTGCTGGTATAAACATAAATGCAAAGTCAGTCGTTTCATCTTGCGGACGAATATATTTAGAGGTCTCCTCAATTCGTTTTTTCACATCTACCCTAAATGCCTTATTATACTTTTCTCTTTTCTCACTAGTAGCAGCCGAAGACATCTTATTATAGTTCTCTAAAGAGAACTTCGCATCAATAGGGATTAACTGATCTCTAAAAAAAATAACCGCATCAACCATTTCTCCATTACTAAATGGAAACTGCATCTTAAATTGATTGGGGCTAAGCACATTTGCCAAAAGAGTTTCTAAAAAATATTCTCCTAATACACCTCTCTGTTTAGGGTTTTTAAGAATTTGTTCTAAGCTCCTCATTCGATCTGTAAAGGATAAAATTTGAGTATTCGTTTTTTCAATTCCACTTAACTTGGTAGTAATATCTTTAATAATATCAGAGTTCTGCTGGAAGTGTTGGAAAACTTGCTGGTTAGTATTCTGTTGGAAGTGATTCATTTGCTCCGTCATGAAGCGCAAATTCTGCTGCAATTCTTCCCTACTCTTAGTATTAGCACTATTGATTTCTTGACGTAACTGATTCAATAATTGAACATGGCCACTATCTTCTTTTTGGTCTTTCTGCTTATTCAACAAAAAATATATCACTATCAATAAAGCAATAATAATCAATAAACTAAAAAAGGGCAGTATCATATCCATTCAACAAAAGTAAACTCTATCAAGCAGAAATAAAATAGATGCCAGTATTTTATTGAAAAAAAGGGCGGAATTCATTTCTGAATTCCGCCCTTGGGAAAATTACCTAATACAAGTCAATTATTTTTCTTGCACCAAAGATCTTAATGCTATCTAAACAATTAACGAATCACTCTATTTTACTCTATTTTGTTCTGCATCTGTAGCTGTGCTTCGAGAGCGAGCTGGCTTAACCGTCTTTTTTCCAAAATTATAAGTAAAGCTCAAATTAGCTCGGCGAGAATCATATCCTTGTCTAACATCCAAATCAATATTATCTTGATTAATAGCTACTCTATTATTATCTGTATTAAAGATGTCATTGATATTGAATTTGATCTTTCCTTTACCATCGAAAACATCTTTAGAGAATCCTGCATTGATAGCAAATTGTGGTTCTAACTCAAAGATTCCCCATACCAAGGCTGATCTATAATATCCCGATGCCTCTGCTTTCCAACCTTTACCTAAGTCCCAATTATTACTCATATATAAGTGGTAAGCTAATTTTTGATTATCAATTTGGCTATCTGCTGTTTGATTTTGAAAAACATTATAGAAGCTCGTCAAGTCTAATCGCATCATCCACTTTTGACTCAATGGGATAGGAGCCGCTATATTCAATGCATAAGTGGTATTATTGTCTAAGTTAATCGTTGTTTGATAAGTGGTTCTTTCTTCATCGTTTTGCTCAATCACATCAGTAATCGCATTATTCGTTCGGCTATAGCTGAAGGTGGTGTATAAAAACTGATTATAAGCATGAGTCAATGAGAATGAGTGTGCATACTCTGGCTCTAAAAATGGATTTCCTTGACTAAAAGTATACTGATCTAAGTAGTAGATAAAAGGATTAAGCGATTGATAGTTAGGGCGAGATATACGATAGCTATAGGAGTAACTCAATCCATGCTTTTCTCCTATTTGATGCGACATACTCAAGCTTGGGAAAAAGTTCGTATAAGCTCTCTCTACTCGCTCATCTAATGTGATTGATTGCCCATCTGAAACAGTGTGTTCCGCTCGTAAGCCCATTTGTAAGCTTAACTTTTTAATCTGCTGATTCCAGTTTAGATAAGCCGCATAAATATTTTCTTGGTACTCAAATTCATTAGAACGATTAGCATCATTCACCCATGTATCATCTTGCCACTCTTCAAAGTCAATGTGGTTGTTAGTCATTACTTCACTAGTTTTAACTCCCATTTCTAAGCTACTTTTATCCGATATAGGTTGGCTATAATCTGCTTTTAGAGCTTTGATTTTGACATTTACATTATTATTACTTTTGATCATGTAAGGTAATCCCATTTGATTTTCTTCCGTATCAAAGAAATAATTATCATAGCGCTGTAATGCTGGATTAGTATAATTGGAGTAATCTGCATCTACACTGATTTCTCTACCTTCCTGATCAAATTCGTGTTTTAAGTTGATATTGTAAGTATTAGATTCCCATTCATCTGAAGAGTCATCATCTACTCTTATATGATAATAAGGGATCGTCTCGTCATTAGTAATATAAGAGTTACCTTCACTGATACCACTCCAATTTCCTCTATTTCCATTCACCATCAATCCGATAGTTGTTTGATCAGATAAGAAATAGTCGATACCTGCTTTAAAGTTATAGCTCTTATTCTTATTAATTTGCGATTGAGTTTGGTCGAATACAGTAGTGCCTGCTTCTGTAGGTACTCTACGTTCTAAATAAGTAAGATCACTTCTTTTGTTGTTTCGGTAATTATAATTTCCGAAAGCATTGATTTTTTTATTTCGGTAGTTGAGCTGTAAGCCTGAGTTATAACCGCTGTATTTACCTCTATTAGTTCCTACACTAACATTTCCATTAAGGCCAATATTTTGATCTTTCTTTAATCGGATGTTGATGACACCTGCATCCCCTTCGGCATCATACTTAGCAGAAGGATTCTGAATAATCTCAATTCGATCAATACCATCTGCTGCCATGCCTTCTAACATTTTGGCAACTTCTTCATTAGATAGATAAGTACTTTTACCATCAATCAGTACATTGACTCCTTGCTTTCCTCGCAAGCTGATATTGTTATCTTGATCAACGACCACGCCTGGGGATTGCGCTAAGACTTCCAAAGCTGAATTACCTGTAGCAATGACACTACCTTTTACATTCATCACTAATTTATCAGCTTTCATCTCAATTAACGGTCGTTGGCTTTTGACAACTACTTCACTGAGTTCTATATTACTTGAGTTCAAACTTAGGGTGCCTAAATCTAGTGGCGATTCTTCTACTGCTATTGTTTGGGCTATTTCTCCAAAGCCAATCATTTTGGCTTTTAAGAGATAGTTGCCAACTGTCACATTGTTCATTAGGAAGTAGCCTGTAGAATCGGTTATCGTGCCTTTAAGGAGCGTTGAGTCTTCGGGATTTAGTAAGAGTATATTAGCAAATTCCATTGCTTGCTGCTCTGCATCTTGTAGGTAACCTGAAAGGCTACTTACTGCTGGGTCTTCTTGTGCGAATAGGTTGATATTAAGAGCGAATAAGAGTGCGAATAGTATAGGTAAATTTTTCATTTTAGAGTGATTTTATACGTGGGTTAAAGGGTGAAAATCAAATCGATCATGCGCAAGGGATAGTAGCGGTATGTGGCGTGATGAGACTACTTACGGAACTTAGTGATGCGATGGCTGGCCCGAAGGGCAGACAAGCAGCGCTTAGTGTAGTAGTAGGCTCATAGCCGCATAAGAGCGGATAGCCCGGTTCCTTTCTAATATTTTCATGCGAGGGCGGACACATAGGTCCGCCCCTACTGGCGCATGAAAATATTAGAAAGGGATGCGCCCAAATAAAATAAACAAGCTTATTAATTGTATTTGATAGTGAAACGGAGGAGGGTTTTAAAAAGTTACAGGGGGGTGAAAAAAAAGTTACAATTAATTATTCATTCCAGATTTGCCAGGCTTTTTCGGCTTGAAGATGGAGCATTTCTAAGCCATTTTTTACGACTGCATTTTGGTCAATTCCTTTTTGCATGAATTGGGTAATACTTGGATTATAGACGAGATCGTACAGTAAGTGTTGGTCGTTTAAGTGTTTATAGGGAATAGCTGGGGAGCTATCCAAATTGGGATGCATTCCTAAAGGAGTGGTGTTGATGATAAGGGAATGATCTTGAATGATTTCAGCTGTCAAATCACTATAAGTAATAACATTCTCTTTGGGAATACGGGAAACTAATTGGTAGTGAATCTGGAGTTGATTGCAAACGTAGATAATCGCTTTACTGGCGCCACCTGTGCCTAATATCAATGCTTTTTGATGATGATCTTTTAAGAGAGGAAGCAGAGATTTTTCAAAACCATAAACATCCGTATTATGTCCAATGAGTTGATTATTTTTAAACTGGATGGTATTGACGGCTCCTATCTCTTGGGCGGCTGGAGAAAGTTGATCTAAGTGCGGGATAATAGCTTGCTTGTAAGGGATGGTGACATTGAGCCCTTTTAGGCACCCATTAAATTTATTGAGTAAATCTGAAAATTCATTGATATCCGATAAAGGATAAGTACTATAGTCAGCTGTAATTTGTTCTTTTTCAAACTTAGCTCCAAAGTAGACTGGTGAAAAAGAGTGAGATAAAGGATAACCGATTAGACCATAATGCTGCATGGATTACATATAAATTTTGACAATAAAGGCAGCATACATGATGAGTAGTGCAACTCCCATTATTCGGTTTAGCTGTTTAATTCTTACAATAGCATAGAATGCTGCTGCTGCTGCGATCATGACCCATATACTGAAATTCATAACGGAAGGAGCTATTTCTAAATTATCTACTAAACCAGTGATACCCATAACGGCTAATATATTGAAGATATTAGAGCCTAATACATTGCCTGCTGCCATATCTGCATTGCCTTTTCTGACGGCGGCTAAACTTACGATTAATTCTGGTAAGGAGGTTCCTAAAGCAACAACACTTAGAGCAATAACTTCAGAACCTATATTTAATAATTCAGAAAGATTAATGATGGCATCTACATTATAAGAAGCTCCTAAATAGATCATAAAAGCGCTCAATGCGATAACTGGAATAACATACCAATCGAGTTTGGTTTTTTCTTCTAATTCCTCCCCATCGCCATCTCTATCGCCAAAAAATATGCTGCCCAAATAGGTCACCAGTGCAACGAAACATACTAAGGCTTCCCAAAAGACGAATTGTCCATCCCAGCAGGCGTAGGTCATAAAGAGTGCAGAGCCGAAAAAGGCGAGCGTATCTGCTAGATTCATCTTAAAACCAAGCCTTAGATGGCTTCCTATAACGGAGACCGTTCCCATTACCAAGAGAACATTCGTTACATTAGAACCGACTACATTACCCGCAACAATAACGGTTTCTCCTTTTAGGACAGCAAAAAGCGATGCGACTAATTCAGGGAGAGAGGTTCCAAAGGCAACAATAGTTATTCCTACTATAAAGGATGGAATACCGAAGGCGAGTCCTACTTTTTCGGAAT
>JAHDDN010000478.1 GCA_020629335.1 Chitinophagales bacterium
AGGGCAGACAAGCAGCACTTAGCGAAATAGCAGACACATAGGCATATAATAGCGGACAGCCCGACCCTTCCTCATTTTTTCATACGATTGTAGGGGCGGTACCTGCGTGTCCGCCCTTAGCGCTACCAAGTGTCCGCCCTCCGATGAAAAATGAGGAAGGGGCACGCCCAAAATATTATCTTAAGTTATCCTTCTTATGAAAAAGAATTGACTATTTTGCTCCCTTGTTTTATTAATAATATAGAATGACGATTAAAAGCTGTTTAAATATTTTATTCCTGATATGCTTGGCTAATATTTTACTAAAGGCTCAAAATGAGCAACAATATTTAGTGGGGTACGGCAAAGCTGATATTACTTATATTGAAGATGATTTAGGATTGTTTGGTTATGGAGATTATCACCATAGAATCAAGGAGAATGCGGCCTATACCTCTAATATTTATAGTCGAGTGGTGAGTATTAAAGATCCTCTTACGGATAAACAATTGATTTATTTACATGCAGACTTGGGGGCTATTTTTCATGCCTTGCGTACTGGTTTAATAGAGAGAATTAAGGCGAATCTTTATCCTGATTTTGATGAATCTTCTTTGATGATGTCAGCTTCACATACGCATTGTGCGCCTGCTGCTATGTCTCATTATGCCCTTTATATGATGCCTGGACCAGGTTTTAATCCTGAGTTATTGAAATTTGTTTGTGATCAAATGTATGACTCGGTAGTGCAATCTATAGAGAACCAAACGCTATCGACTATTGAAATGAAGGAAGGAAGTTTTTTTCCTGAAGTACCTGTGGCGTTCAATAGGGCAGTTAAGGCACATAATAAAAATAAGGAAATAGAATCGCCTTATAAAAAGGAAGAATCACATTTGGCGATTAATAGAGAGATGCCTTTAATGACATTTATAGATGAGGAGGGAAATCAAAGAGGATTGATTAATTGGTTTGGGGTACATCCGATAGAAATGTTGCCTGATCATCATTATATTGATGGAGCTAGTAAAGGCTATGCGGCAATTTATGCGGAAGAAAAAATGAATCCGAATGATGTCGCTATTTTCTCTCAAAGTGGGGCAGGGGATGTCATGACGGCAGATTATCACAATCATGAAGCTTTTGAAGAACAGATACGATCTATTATTGGTCAAGAAGAATTTGAGCATGATGAAAGCAGTTTGCAATTTTCTAGATGGAATGGCCGAGTGCAAGCCAGTAAAGCTTTATCTATACAAAAAAGTGAAACGGCTTTAAAAGTAAAAGGAGACATTGATAGTGAATTGATTTACTTAGATTTATCTAATATTCAAGTGGCAGAGGAATTTGCTAATGGGAAGAAAGATGCTCGAACTTCTTCGCCAGTTTTGGGGGCTCCATTTTTGTCAGGTAAATTTTATTGGAATGACTATCATGGGAGAAGATTCCTTCTTAATAGTTTATCTAATTTTAGCAGATTTATGTTTGCGATTCGTTCCCCATTCATGAATAAAGAGGAGCGAAAATATCGCAAGCAATTATACCGAAGTCAATCACCGAAAAAATTAGTTACCAATGGGGAAGAGGGTAGTATATTTGGTGTGAAATTAGAAAACTACCAGCGAAAAGGATTAGCTAAATTCTTTTTTAATAGTATTGGGATGGTTGATCCTGTTATTCAAGAAATTATGCGTGAACTGAAATTAGGAGCTTTGGAAGAACATACAATTTTGCCCGTTATTCTGCCCATTCAAATCATGCGAATTGGGAATGTGGCTATCGCAGGTATTCCAACAGAAATTACGACTATAGCGCATAATCGTTTGCAAGCTACCATCTTGGAAGTATTGAAAGATGATGGCATAGAAAAAGTATTAATCACCTCTTATGCTAATGAGTATGCAGGTTATACAACTAGCTATGAAGAGTATCTGGTGCAAAGATATGAAGGCGGACATACACTTTATGGCAAGCATCAGTTAGGTGCTTTTCAAACGGAATTTAGCAAGTTAGCTCAAGAAATGTTGAAGCCGAAAGACAATCGAACTCTCAACTACAAATTGAAGCCTCCCGTATTCTCACAAGAAGAACTCAATAAACGGTCTAATTTGAAGCCGCTTGAATAAGTAGCTCAACAAAAAAAGCCCTGTAAGATAAAATCCTACAGGGCTACTTTTTAAATATGATCAACATTTATGGCGCAAGTCTTTTTGACTTGTGCCAATAGAGAAAATAGTTAAGCCATTTCCTCATGCTGATGTTCGTGTAAAAGCGCATAAATTCCTTCTTCCATTAAGAGTTCTTCATGCGTGCCATCTTCCTTGATTCTTCCTTCTTCTAATACGATGATACGATCCATTTTCTGAATCGTACTTAGACGGTGGGCAATGACTATCGAAGTTTTGCCTTTCGTCAAATTATCAAAAGCTTTCTGAATCAATCGTTCGCTAATCGTATCCAGTGAACTAGTTGCCTCATCCAAAATCAAGATAGGTGCTTTCTTCAACATCGTTCTAGCAATCGCTACACGCTGTCGTTCACCACCACTTAACTTAACACCTCGCTCACCTACCAATGTTTCATAGCCTTCTGGTAATCCCATAATGAAGTCATGCGCATGTGCTTGTTTAGCAGCTTCGATTACTTCTTCTCGGGAAGCATTCGGATCTCCATAAGCAATATTCTCATAAATAGATCGGTGAAACAAGATCGGTTCTTGTGGTACATAACCGACCATCTTTCTTAAATCATCCTGACGTAATTGTCGAACATCCTGACCATCCAAAGAAACGCTTCCTTCTTGAACATCCATGAAACGCAAGATCAATTTCGTTAAGGTCGATTTGCCATTTCCACTATGACCAACTAATCCCACTTTTTGTCCAGGCTCAATCAATAAATTGAAGTCCTTGAAAATTGGAATATTCTCGGTATAGTAAAAATCCACCTCCTTAAATTCAATCATTCCTTCTCCGATCTTTGCCTCCAATGGCTTTTCTGGATCGGCTACCTGTATCGGTTGATTGAAAATATCTACCATCTCTTGGGCATCAACGGTTCCTTTTGCAAATCGAGTCATCGAACGTCCTAATCCCCAAAGATCACCAAATAAGGTGCCCATATAGGTATTGACCAAGACAAGCGTACCGGCAGTAATATTGCCTATCCACCATAAGTAAAGGGTAAATATAGTAGACATAGCATGTAGCAAACGCATAATAGCACTCTGAGAGGCCATCTGTAAATTACCAAAGTTCCAAGCTTTTTTACGAGCAATGTATTCTTCTTCTACCACTTTTACGAATCGATTCTTTTCTCTTTTAGAAGAGGCAAAAACTTTCATATTCAAAATGTTCGTGAATACATCCGAATAAGAGCCAGTAACCTTTGAATCCCACTCAGCTTCTAAGGCATCTTTAGGAGCCTTATGCTTGATGAACCAAAGTGTAACAAAAAAATAAATAGTACTACTCACTAAAAACATCGCCGCTAATGTAGGCGAGATAGTGACTAATACAATCAGGGAGCCGATAAATTGTATGCCTGTTAACCAGAACGTAAATACAGTAATATCGTGTAAGCTTTCAAATGCTCGTACGTAACGACGAGATTTGGAAACAATACTGCCAATAAAATTACTCGTAAAGAAGTCATAAGAATGTTTTTGAATCTTGGCAAAAGTCTCATTATTAATGTCTTTGATTGCTCTCGTCTGAAAAGCAACAATAGAATAATCGCCTATTCTAAAAAAGAGATCACCAATTACTTTTAAAACCAAATAAACAGCCACTATTCCAATGAGGGAATCTTTTAAGCTAGCAGTTCTTTCTAAACCTATAGATTCAGTTACCAAATCAATTAGCTCCTTATACATGATAGGAGCTAAGGTATCTTGCGATAATTTGGCAATTCCATAAAATAAAAAAGTGAGCCAAAACAATGCTTGGTACCTCCTTATAAAGGGAAGATAGGTTTTGAGGATAAGTGTAAACTTATTCATGGGTCAATAATTTAGAGAATGAATAATGAAATGTGTCAAATATATAATTTTCCCATAGAAGAGGGAAATAAATCGAAAATTGGTAGGAAGTAAGTTTAGAAAAAGTTGTATTAGTGTGTCAATGCATTTTAACCCCAAAAAGTTTCATTACCTTGATATTTATTAGATTAAATATTTTAGGGCGCAACCATGCGCAAGCAAAGCGAAGTGCGCAGCACAAGCCAATTCATCATTCATCATTACGCATGATGCATTCGCCGAAGGCGCATGGTCGGGCTATCCACTCTTATGC
>JAHDDN010000479.1 GCA_020629335.1 Chitinophagales bacterium
CACATAGGTGCGCCCCTACGGGCCGATGAAAAATCACGCAAGGGGCACGCCCAAATAATAAAAAATAAGCAATGAAAGCTATAATAAACCACCCACCTAAACTGATACGTACAGAAATACATGAAACTTATCTTGACTGTATAGGGGAAGAGGATTTCACTTTACGCATCTATTTTGTGACTGATTATATTTTGCGATTTAGGTATGCGATAGATGGCTTTTTTGAGAAGGATTTTTCTTATGCGATTGATCCTGATTTTGTGTCGCCTATAGTCGCCTTTGAAATAGAAAAGACCTTTGCATCTATCAAAATAAAAACGCCTTCAGTGGTTTGTGAAGTGGCCATAGAAAACTTCGCCATCAGTATTAGTAATCATGAAGGGAAATTGATAAATGCAGATAAAGAGGGTTTTTATTGGGAGTCGAATGAGCAATATGGGAGTTGTAATATTGGTGTTAGTAAGCGCTTGCAGGAAAAGGAAGCCTATTATGGATTGGGAGATAAACCGACCAATTTGAATCTGAAAAAGGGGCGGTTTGAGAATTGGGGGACGGATGCTTTTGCTTATGAAAAAGGGGCTGATCCTTTATATAAAAATATTCCTTTTTACTATGGTTTGCATCATGGTATTGGCTATGGTATATTCTTAGATAATTCCTTTCTTACTTTCTTTGATTTTGATAAAGGTCTTTCTGATCAAATGAGCTTTGGAGCAGCAGGGGGAGAGATGAATTATTATTTTATTGCTGGCCCTAATCTGATGGATGTGTGTAGGCGATATACGCAATTGACAGGCACGCCAGATATGCCGCCTTTTTGGTCATTGGGTTATCAGCAGTGTAAGTGGAGCTATTATCCTGAGTCGCAGGTGAGGGAGATTTGTACGAAAATGCGGGCATTGGAAATTCCTTGTGATGCCATTTATTTGGATATTGATTATATGGATGGCTATCGGTGTTTTACTTGGGATAAAGAGAAGTTTTCTGATCCGAAAAAGATGGTTTCTGATTTCCAAACGGATGGGTTTAAAACGGTGGTGATTATTGATCCTGGGATAAAAAAAGATCGAGATTATTGGGTATTCCAAGAAGGCTTGGAAGGTGATCATTTTTGTCGGCGATTAGATGGACAGTATATGGAGGGGAAAGTATGGCCGGGAGATTGTTTTTTTCCAGACTTTACCAAAGCAGCAGTACGAGATTGGTGGGGAGATTTATATCGAGAATTAATTGAGGATATTGGAGTGGCTGGTGTGTGGAATGATATGAATGAACCAGCCTTATTTGAAGTAGAATCCAAGACTTTTCCAGATGATGTAATCTTTGATTATGATGGACATCCGACAGGGCATAGAAAAGCGCATAATGTGTATGGTATGCAAATGGCAAGAGCAACGGCTCAAGGGGTGAAGAAATATTGCAAAGGAAAACGTAGTTTGATTATTACTCGATCAGGCTATGCTGGTTTGCAGCGTTATTCGAGTGTATGGACTGGGGATAATATTGCCACTTGGGAGCATCTTTGGGTAGCAGATGTGCAATGCCAACGATTGGCAATCTCTGGGGTGTCTTTTTGTGGGTCTGATATTGGAGGATTTGTAGAACAACCTAGTGGAGAATTGATGATTCGGTGGATATCTTTGGGCATTTTTCATCCTTTCTGTCGAGTGCATTCTTCGGGTCATCATGGGGATCAAGAGCCTTGGTCTTTTGGGGAAGAATATACCCACTTATTTAAGCAATTTGTAGAATTGCGCTATCGTTTATTACCTTATATTTATACGAGTTTTTATCAGTATTATCAAGAGAAAACTCCCATGCTGCGCCCTTTAGTTTTTGTTGATCAAGAAGATGAAAATACGATTCAGAGAGATCATGAGTTTTTATGTGGGGATCATTTATTGGTTTGTCCTGTGGTGGAAGTGAATGTGTCTAATCGGAATGTTTATTTGCCTAAAGGAAAGTGGTTTTCTTATTGGAATCAAACAAGCTATGAAGGTGGGCAAATTTATAATATTGACTGCCCCTTAAATGAGATTCCTTTATTAGTAAAAGCGGGGGCAATCATTCCCCATTATCCGATTCAGCAGTATGTAGGAGAGAAGGAAATCGAAGAAGTAGATTTGTATATTTATTATAAAGAAGGGGAGGAGTTATCCTATTATTATGAGGATAATAAAGAAGGTTATGCCTATGAAAAAGGGGAGTACAGATATGCGACTTTTAAGCTAAAAGGTACGGCTAATAAAATCATTATTACTCAATCTTGCGAAGGAAATTACCTGCCAGAATTTAAGGATTATGTATTGCATATAATAGGCTGTCCATTTAAAATTAATCAAGCGATAATTGATGGTGAAAATAAAGCAATTAATGAATCAGTTAGTTTGAAAATCCCCTCTAATTTTGAGCGTTTAGAATTGTTATAAAGTTGGGCCTTGTCTTTTTATTCGGTATATTGTTTGTGGAATTAAAAAAGAATATGAGATTAATTACAATAATACTGGCCTTTATTAGCCTTAATATAGCCGCCCAAGAAAGCGATGTCGTATTGAAAATAGATACAGCAAAAGTATACGGCACCCTATTAGAACCCAATACTTACGAAAAGCCGCCATTAGTGATTCTTCACGCAGGATCAGGCCCAACAGATCGAAATGGCAATCAGACAAGAGGGGATAATAATTCTTTAAAATATACCGCAGAAGCCTTGGAAAAAGCAGGCATTGCCACTTTGCGTTATGACAAAAGAGGTATAGCAGAAAGCAAAGATAGCTTGCTGAAAGAATCTGATTTAGTATTTGATGACTTTGTGGATGATCTTAGAGCATGGATAGACTTAATGGTCAAAAAGGATCGTTTTTCAAAGATCATTTTGGCAGGGCATAGTGAAGGATCTTTGATTTGTATGTTAGCGGCGATTGATAATCCTAATGTAGCTGCTTATATCTCTATTGCTGGCCCAGCGAGATGTATGGATGAAGTACTCTTAACACAATTAGCTAAGCAAAATCCAATGATGGAAAAGTATGCCGCCCCATTATTAGATTCTCTTAAAAATGGCCATCAGGTAAAGAAGCCTCCTATGTTATTGCAGTCTTTATTTAGACAAAGCGTCCAGCCTTATTTGCGTTCTTGGCTGCAATATACCCCATCAGAAGAGATCAAAAAGATCACACAGCCTACTTTGATTATTCAAGGAGATATGGATATTCAAGTGGCAGTATCAGAAGGCGAGCAACTAAAAGAGTCGAAAGCAGATGCAGCGCTTGTAACACTCGAAAATATGAATCATGTATTAAAGTATATGGATTCAGATAATCTACTGGATCAGCTACCTACTTATACTGATCCTGAACCTCCATTACATCCTCAGTTTGCAAAGGCTTTGGTGAAGTTTATTGAGCGGATAGAATAAGCAAGCTCCCAAGCTTGTCAACCTAATCTTATCATCCCCAAATCATTCAACAGCAACTGCCCATACTCCATCATATTACGAAATCCGTAGACTAGGTATTGGTAAGCTCCCAAATATCCATCATCCAGAAAAGCGAAAATAATTCCGACTAAAAGCGCATTAATAAACAGTATGAAAAGCAGGGAAAAAAGCAAGCCATGTTTTTGAAGGTCTGTTTGGAAAAATCTCGTTTGTCGTAGAAAAGTGCTAAGATGAAAAGCATAAGTCACACCCACAATAAAGTCGTAATAAGGTAGAATGTCGCTAATAAAAAGAGGTCTAATCAACAATAGTGGAATCGTAAATAAAGGAAAGCAATAAGGCGTTAGTGAAATAATAAAATTACCGCCTCCATGATAAGCCACTTCGCCACCTCGTTTAGCCGTCGCTGAAAAGCCCTCTATCTTTTTGAAAAAGAGTAATAGAAATAAGATGTGGGTAGACTCATGACTAAAAGTACGCGCCCATTTGATATTTTGGCTCGTCCCTAATAGTAAAAATTCCAATGCCACATAAGCACCCATACCGTACAAGAAGTATTGAAAAAGGGGCAAATTAGCTTGAATGTAAGGAATGAACTCGTAAAAGCTAAGGCCAAATACGATCAAGCCCAGTACCCAAATAGGAATTAAAATCCAACGGAACAAAGCCATAATTAAGATTTGGTAATTTAGCCGTAAAAATAAACAAATTTTAGATAGAAATATTGTTGGAATAATAATTATTTGGGCGCAGCCTTCGGTCCGAGCTATTCGCTTGTATGCGGCTAAAATAGTAGTTAGTATTGGGTAATGAGTATTGAGACAGTTTGT
>JAHDDN010000480.1 GCA_020629335.1 Chitinophagales bacterium
TAAAATTTTACAATCTTTTAAAAATATATTAACCGCAAATTAAGACGCACCTATTTATAGGTGTCACTTTGCTGATGTAAATATAAAACTCTTTAATACTTAAGCAAAAGAACAAAGCCCTAAAACACTTTTCTTTCTTTTCTTAAAGTACTAAAAATCAATTCAATACATTAACCATAGTGCCATAATGTGCAAAACATCTCTATATCTTAGTGAAGATTGGGTAAAATATAATTTTTATTTTACCATATAAAACCTAAGCTTTTTTAAGCTTAGAATAAAAGATAGTGGAATAAATAAAGATAGGTTGAAAATATAGGTCTAAGCAAAATTAAACTACTGTAAACCAAGTAGATAACATTATTTAAAGGGAAATAATTCCCTCCAACCACTTGAAAGATCATTTTAATTGCAAAAATGCTGCCTAAACACCCAAACAAATTCAATTAATTGATTATCAGGCATTTATCTTATTCATAATTTATCCTTTTCATTAATGAACCTAAAAATAATTTAAGCCAACAAATAATGCTATAAATTCCTAACAAACACCCAACAAAGCATATCCGTTGTTTATTATATTATTCGATTTGGATCAAATCCTTCTAAAATATCCGCAACTCGACGTAAGAATGAACCTCCCATCGCACCATCTACAATTCGGTGATCATAAGAGTGAGATAAGAACATCATATGACGAATCGCAATCACATCACCATATTTAGTCTCTACTACCGCTGGTTTTTTGCGAATAGCTCCTGTAGCTAATATCGCTACTTGAGGCTGATTAATAATAGGTGTGCCCATCACATTACCAAATGTTCCAACATTCGTTAAAGTAAAAGTACCTCCTTGTATATCTTCTGGTTTCAACTTATTAGTTCTCGCACGCTGAACTACCTCATTCAATGACTTGGTCAAACCAAGTAAATTTTGACGATCAGCATGTTTAATAACTGGTACAATCAAATTACCTGACGGTAAAGCCGTAGCAATACCCACATTGATATCTTTTCTATAAATTATATTATTTCCATCCACAGAAGCATTCACTCCTGGAAATTCCTTCAAAGCCTGTGCTACCGCTTCTATAAATATAGGAGTAAACGTGATCTTCTCCCCTTCTCGCTTCTGGAAATCACCCTTAATACGATTTCTCCAAGTAACAATCTCTGTCACATCCGCCTCCACAAATGAAGTCACATGAGGAGAAACACTCTTAGACATTACCATATGATCAGCAATTAGCTTACGCATACGATCCATCTCCACTATTTCCACATTACCACTCTTATCTACTGGTGGAGCTGGCCTCTTAGCTGATACAGGAGCACTTCCCTGTGCCACTCCTGGCTTAACAACTACCGTCTTTTGAGTCATTGACTGTGTTCTATCTTTTACATAAGCCAAAATATCCTTCTTCGTCACTCGACCTCCTTTGCCACTCCCTGGTAAAGCCTCTAATTCAGACATACCTATATTCTCCTGACGAGCAATATTTAATACTAAAGGAGAATAAAATCGAGCTCCATTTCCATTAGAAACCGCAGATTTAGCTGCCAAAGCCGTTTGAGCCACATTCACCGTTTCTTCTACCACATTAGCAGCCTCCTCAACTGTTTCCACAGCCTTCACATTGGCACTATCACCACTTGGTGCAGCGTCCTCTCCTTCGCTGGCAATAATCGCAATCGCCTTCCCAACATCAACCGTATCTCCCTCTTCAAATAAAATTTCCTTCAAAATACCCTCCACAGGTGATGGTACATCTGAATCAACCTTATCAGTCGCAATCTCTAATACCGATTCATCCATCTCAACCTTATCACCAACTCCCTTCAACCACTTCAAAATCGTTGCCTCCATAATACTCTCGCCCATCTTAGGCATAATCAGTTCTACTAAAGCCATTTTGATATTTTTTTATTTGATATTTTTTATTCTTTGGGGCTTCCCCATTTATAATTTTTCATTCGACTGTAGGGGCGCTACCTATGTGTGCGCCCTCGAATGAAAAATTATAAATGGGTCGGGCTGTCCGCTATTATGTGGCTATGCGCTGTCTACTACGCTAAGCGTTGCTTGTCTCTTTATGGAGCCTGCGCATCGCTAAGCTACGTAAGCCATCGCATGGCCGCCACATACCGCTGCCATCCCTAAGCCGAAATCGAGCACAAAAGTACAATATTTTTCGGGTGTAACCAAGTTTCTCAGTTCGGCAGTTTCCCAGTTATTCCGTTAACATCAGCTTTCTCATCTCAAATAAAGCATACATAGCAGATAGACGCACATTTTTGGACCTATCCGTAACCAATTGTAATCGCTTGGTTTGAATAACATCCTTACTCCCTACAGCTATCCAAACCGTCCCAACTGGCTTTTCAGCTGTACCACCTCCAGGCCCTGCAATACCAGAAACCGCAATAGCATAATCAGTATCAAATAAGCGAATGGCTCCTACCACCATCTCTTTAACTGTTTCCTCACTCACCGCTCCAAAGGATTCTAAAGTCGACTCCTTTACTCCTAAAAGCTTACTTTTCATCTCATTGGAATAAGTAATCGCTCCCCCTTTGAAATAAGCCGAACTGCCAGGTACAGCAGTAATTAAATTACCTACCAAACCTCCTGTACAACTCTCCGCAGTAGAAATACTAGCCCCTCTTTCCTTCAACATCTCCCCAAATACCTTCTCCAAACCTACCTCCTCTAATGAATAAGCATATTTGGGAATCAATGCCTGTATTTCCTCCGTAAAATGAGTGATTTCTTTCCTTAAGCTTACTTCATCAGCTCCAGTCCCTGATAAACGTAACTTAACACCACCCAAACCAGGCAAAAATGCCAATTTAATATATTCAGGAAATTCAGCCACTACGCCCTTAATCTTTTCTTCAATAATCGATTCTCCTAATCCCGCTGTCATAATCACCTGATGAATAATCGTTGGTGTATTAAATTTTTCTTGTAACATCTTTAAAATGATACGATCCATAAAATCCTTCATCTCATAAGGAACCCCTGGCATAGATACCAATACCTTGCCATCTTCCTCAAACCACATCGCAGCAGCAGTACCCGCATGATTCTGTATGACCTGACATACAGCTGGCATATAAGCCATCGCTTTATGACTCTCTAATAATGGTCGACCTCTTCGCTGAACATAAGAAGCAATCTGCTCCATGATCTGATCATCTATCACCATTTCTGAATCAAAATACTCCGCCAAAGTTTTTTTAGTAATATCATCCTTAGTTGGCCCTAATCCACCAGTCATCAATACTATTTCAGATTGAGCTAAAGCCTTAGCTACCGCCTCCTTGATATGAGCTGCTGTATCTGATACTGATATAATCTCATAAACCTTAATACCAGACTCATTCAGACGACGCCCCATCCAAGCAGAATTAGTATCCACTGTCTGACCAATCAATATTTCATCTCCAATTGTAATAATAGTCGCTTGCATAAGTATTTTTTTTATTTGCTCTATTTTTTAAACAAATTCGCAAGAAAAAAGTCTAACTCTATGCTTATTTTATCTTTAAAAAGGGTAAAACAGGGAATTAGTAAATACTATATGCTAAATTTGTAATCGAAAATCAAATCATCATCATGAAAAAAATATTCATCTTATTGTCAATTGCTCTCGTAATGAGCAGTTGTACATCCTCACAATTCAATGAAGCAGTTGACTCTGTTTTAGAAACTCTTGGCGATTCACCTGTTACAGAACAAGAAGTCGGACAAGGGCTTAGGCAAGCACTCGAACAAGGAATTACTAAAGGAGTAAGTCTTGTTTCAAAGACAGATGGTTACTTCAAAAACCCATCTATTAAAATACCATTTCCTAAAGAAGCCGTAAAAGTAGAAAATACACTTAGAGATTTAGGGTTCGGAAGTGAAGTAGATAAAGTAGTAAAAACACTTAATCGTGCTGCAGAAGATGCAGCAACTGCTGCCAAGCCAATATTCGTTAATGCCATCAAAAAATTAACTTTTACAGATGTCATGAATATTCTGAAAGGCAATGATAATGCAGCAACAGAATACCTAAAAAGAGTTACTTCAAAAGACTTACACGGTCTTTTCAAGCCAAAAATCAAAACTTCTCTTACTAAGGTAAATGGCACTAAATACTGGAGCGATTTAGCTAACACTTACAACAAAATACCTTTAGTAAATAATAAAGTAGATACTGACTTACCTGAATACGTTACAGGTCAAGCACTAAAAGGATTATTTACAATGGTAGAAAAAG
>JAHDDN010000481.1 GCA_020629335.1 Chitinophagales bacterium
AAAATGGCATTTTTAGCCCTTTCAGTATAGTATTATCACTAATGCAAAAGTTGAGGTTTAAGTGGCGAGGAAGGTATTTTGACCAAGCCCTTAATCCTATCAAAGTAGCGAATAAATTAAACATTCTATACGAGTGCTCTTGTTTTGTCTTTAATGCTGTAGAACGGAGCGAGCGTACACGCCGAGCCTATGGTGGTGAAAAGAGCATCATAGGAGATGGATAAGGAACCGCCGTATGCGAGGTACGCTTGTACGGTGGTGGGAGCGGCGCAGCCTGGGCTTATGGTTTATGCCTGTCTACTTGATTAGCGGTTGTTTTCTTTTTTGTAATAAACACTTATAACTTCTTTAAATTCATTGTAAGTCTGGTCTATCCTCTGCAAGATTACTCTACATTGCTCTTCTGTTAGAATTTTGAAATTATGTGCAAAATCATTTCTTATAAACTTAAAGATTGTTCTTAACTCACCTCTATAACATTTAATTGCCGCAGAATAAAAATCATCATTATTTCTAACTACATCCTTAATATGAAAATCAATTAGTCTTTGCCCATACAAGTCTTCATTGTGAAACTTTTTTATGCTTGCTTCAATCAATAGTGAGGCTTCTCTTATTGCCGTATCGAATCTTTCTATTTGTAACAATGGTTGGGTTAATTTTCTTACTTCTTCGCTGTATTTGATTCCTTTCGATAAAACTGCTAACTCTGAAATTCCCTTTTTGGTAAGGCTGATTGAATCAGGGACTATTACACAATCTCTATAAATCCAATCTTCCTCATCATCATCAGCAATTGGTTTTCGATATTTAGTTTCTTGATAAGCACCTTCTTTATCTTTATAATATAGTATTATGTTTCCTTCTTCATCTTCTTGCAGATGCTCGCCTATTTGATTTTTAAACTCCTCAAAGCGATACAAGTCTATTTCATAATCTGACTTTTCTACTACCCCTGTTATCAATTCCTTTTTATGTAATTCTATTAAATCTGTATGCCAAATTGCTGAATGATAATATTTTTCGTCATAGCAATCTTTTATATTTTCAGGATTTAAGTTGATGAGTAATTTGCATCTGTCAATATCATCTACTTCGTAGAATTTAGCTCCTTCTGGAAAATTTCCTAATGTTTTAAGCGCAATTTCCCAACCTATCCCTGAAGGGTAGTTTGGCCAATCTGCATGAATTGCGATAATTCCACCATATCCTAATAGACCAGGAAATTTTTCTAACATTTTTCTTTTTAATTACGCCCAACTTCTAAATACACACCCCAATCCCCCCATTACATCGATTTCCCTTACCTTCTCCTAAACTTGGGTGTATTTAAATCACAAAAATACTAAACTAACCTAATGTTCCCAAATAAATCCATTGTTTTCAGTGCTTTTGACATCTTTATTGCAGTCATGTCTGTTTTTTGCATCCAAAATACCCACATTGCATATATCTCTCATTCAAATGCCTAAAATTACTATAAAAAGCTGAAAGTTACGATTTAGCAACTTATAAATTGGTGAAAGTTGCTAAAAGTTATTATATTTACATGGATTTAGCAACTTATAAATTAGCGAAAGTTGCTAAAAGTGCAAATGAAAGTAGATTTAATAACACATTCAGTAATTATAGCAATTGAATTTATTGGTAGAAAATTGGAAAAAGAAGTTTTAAAAGAGGCAATTGATTCTTCGGAGGCAGAAATGGTCGCAGTACTCGGAAGGCGTAGAATCGGTAAAACATTTTTGATTACTTCTGTTTATGAAAAGCAAATTGTATTTGAAATATCAGGACTGCAAACGGTATCTTTAGAAGGGCAATTAAAAAATTTTGCAGCACAATTGACAAAAGTTATCAATCCTGATTTTCCCATTAAAACACCGACTGCCTGGTTTGAGGCATTTCAATTATTGATAAATTACCTTAAACCATTAATGGGCAAAGACAAAAAGGTGGTGTTTTTTGATGAATTACCCTGGCTGGCTACGGCTAAGTCAGACTTCTTGAGTGCTTTAGCTTATTTTTGGAATAGTTGGGCATCACGAGAAAATATCGTTGTGGTGATTTGTGGCTCTGCCGCCTCATGGATGATTCAGAAAGTAGTACATCATAAAGGCGGCTTGCACAATCGTATTACCAAACGAATTTATCTCCAACCGTTTACCTTAGCGGAAACAGAAAAATACTTGAAAAGTCGCCATATTAATTTTGACCGTTATCAGATTATGCATTTATATATGGCGATGGGAGGCATTCCACATTATTTAAAAGAAGTACGAGGTTCTCGCAGTGTCATTCAAAATATTGATTATCTCTGTTTTTCCAATGCAGGGATTTTAACCGATGAATTTTCAAAATTATATCCGTCTTTATTTGAAAAGGCAGATAATCATATTGCGGTGGTTAGAGCTTTAGCGAAAAAGAGAAAAGGATTGGTGAGAAAGGATATTATTGAAATCGCAAAAATTACCAATGGAGGCGGAACAAGCAGAGTTTTAGAAGGGTTGGAGCAATCCGGATTTATAACTTCTTATCATCCATTTGGTAAAAAGAAAAAAGAAAAACTGTATAGATTGACGGATGAATATTCGCTTTTTTATTTACAATTTATAGAAGATAAAGTAAGTGCAGGTCCCGGAACTTGGAAGCATTTAAGCCAAAGCGCAGGATATAAAAGTTGGAGTGGCTACACCTTTGAAAGCATCTGTATGAAACACCTTTTACAAATCAAAAAAGCCCTGGGTATTGCCAATGTTTATACGATTCCTCACTCCTTTATAAAAAGAGGCACTAGGAATGAAAAGGGAGTGCAGATAGATTTGGTTTTGGATAGGGCAGACTCCGTTATTAATTTAATAGAAATGAAATTCTATAAGGAAGTTTATAGTCTTTCTAAAGCGTATGCGGAACAATTAAATCAAAAACAGCAGGTGTTTCGAAATGCCACTAAAACGAAAAAACACCTCTCTTGGGCTATGATAACTGCCTTTGGTTTTAAGCCTAATACGCATAGTCTGGGATTAATCGAAAATCATATGACTTTGGATGTTTTGTTTGAAGATATTTCCTTAGATTATTAACCAGAGAAGTACTTAATATTGCTCCACAAAAAAACCGCCATTCTACATTGAGTTGCGGAATGACGCTTGCTTTTAAATTTGTTTTTTTAAGTACTTAAATATAAGATTTGAGACAGGAGATGTGAGATAATTTATTCATTATCAAAAACTTATAACAAACCCAATAGTTATTTGATTTTATCTACTTACTTAACTATCTCTTTTTGTACTTTGAGATATCAATATATTTTAACTTAACAAAGGACTCATCAAGGTGCTCAAAGTCCTTATCTGTAGTTATTAATACCATATCAAATGCGTGAGCTGTTGCCGCAATCCAAAGATCATTTTTGCCCATATTTCTAGCACTATTCTTTAATGGTTTCTCTTTAAGTCTCCCTTGACTGTAAGCATCAATCTTACCATAAGCTTCCATTACTTTGCGAACATTGATATCAATCTTAAATACCTTGTCTATCAACTTTTTGATATCATTTTGCCTTCTTAAACCAAAGTTATTTTGCTCTATAAGAGAATTGATTTCGCCAACTGTAACTACTGATATTGCTAAATTGTTTTCCCCATCAAAGATATTATGCTCTAATTCTATTTGTTTTGCAATTGACGAGCTCCGACTATAAATAATAAGGATGTTGGTATCTAATAAATAATCCACAAGTTTCTTTATTTAATTGCTTCTAACATTTCATCTAGTGTAACTTCTTTCCAATCAATTTGATCTGCAACTTCTCTAAATTCCTCATAGGTGCAAGGCTTATAATTTTGCTCTTCCATGAGCACTTTTAAAGTCACATTTTCTCTTATTGGTCGAACACCTTCTAAAAATGCTGGCTTGGATTTAAGTTCTGCTTCAGAACTTTCAGAATTCTTATAAATAACTTCTAACTGTTGGTGAATTGTCTTTAGCGTCTCTATGTTTTTTACCTTAAACAAGAGTTCTAAAATGTCTGAGCGAAGTTGTTTTACTGTATTCATTTATTTTTTAAATATTTGCCTGAAACAAGTTAGGAAATATCTTTTGAAGATGCAAGACATTCCTCTACTTTCGGAAATGCTCTTCACTACTAACAAGATTCATTCTACATTTTGTTCCTCATTTTGTTGGAAATTTTAATAGTGCCCTAACGGAGCGAGCGTACACGCAGCAGTCACCCGCCGCTACGTGTCCTGTCTCGCTG
>JAHDDN010000482.1 GCA_020629335.1 Chitinophagales bacterium
ATTATATTTAAAATAAATTTTTTCATATTTATCAATTTTCCTGTGAAAATATTACTTATAGGCAAATATCTTACTATTTAATCAAGCAAACAATTACGGATTTGATCAAAAATTTCAAAAAAACAGTATTTCAATGATTGGCTGCGCAAATCAAACAGCCACATAAACACTTGAAAATCAAACAATTAACACCAAATTCAAATTCATTTAACATTTCACGATTATTTCATTTTTTTATATTATTTTTGTTTATTTTTTCCTAAAACACCACTAATCAATGTACTCAACTAAACTATATCATTATTGGACAATTATGTCTGATAGTGAACGAAAAGAATTAAGGAGTTTCTTAAGATCACCCTATTTTGGCAATTTTAATAAGGCTATTATGCTTTATGAATACCTCATCAAGATTGAGGATTTGAAGTCTCCAAAGCTGGAAAGCAAAAAGGTCGAAAAAATAATCCAAAAAAAATCAGGCAAAACCAATAAGCTCAGTGCCTATATGACGCAATTAGTCAAGGCTATTGAGTTGTTTTGGACGATCAATGACTTCCAAAAAAATGAGGGAAAATTCCAACTCCAAAAAGTGGAAAGTTTTTACGCAAGAGAAATACAAGAAAAATTGCCAAGTGAATTCGGTGAGCAGTTTCAAACTTATCAACAAAGCCCAGAAAACACTTATCAACAACTGCAATTGTCTCTGCTTGAGCATGAAGTAATTGAGGCTGAAGGGGATAAACAAGTCGATCCTAATTTGCATGATGTTTATCATCAACTCAATGGATTTCTCTTACTAAACCTATTTAAATATGGACATAAAGGAAAGTATATAAAGCAGATTTTAAAAGTTGATCATACTTATGACTTTACTATCATTAACCACATTTCCAAGCTAGTAGAAGAGAACCCATTGCTTATTGAAACTTATCCAATCATTGTTCAAATTTATTATCATGCTTACCATAATTTGATAAAAAATGGCGATAAGTCTGCTTGGCATTATGAACAGTTTGTTCAACTGGCAAAAGCTAATATTGATCAAATATCAACAGAAGACAAACAAACAATTTTCAACTTTGCTTGTAATTATCAAATTTATAAAGCCAACCATGCTAAAGGGGAAGCTAGAAAACTAGGTTTGATAGAGAGTGAAGCACATAAATCACATATCATTGCTCTACGTGATTTATTTCGGTATCAATTAGATAACAATTTTTTACCAATGACCACAAGTTCTTTAATGAATATGACTATTACAGAACTGGATAAAACAATTGCTCCTAATGATCCAAATAAATTAGATCCGTATTTCACCCAAAACGCCAGAAGAACTCTAAAAGAAGTTGATTCTAAAATTTCATTAATGACGTATAACATTTGCTTATCATTAATATTGACTGTTGAAAAAAAGTTCTCCGAGATAATTGATTTGCTTGACTTTGATGATTTCAAAGATCCATCTTTCAAGGAGAAAAAAAATATTGATTTAGTGATTTTAATTCGATTTACTATTATCAAATCAAAATTTGAATTATGGCTTAAAGATGGTAAATACCACAATGATTTACTGACTGATATTAGTAGCTTGAAACAGTATGTACTAAGGGAAGATATGATTCACACAAAATCCTTGGAAGAAAGGAGACCTTTTTTTGTCAATTTGTGTAATTTAATGACAGATTTGTACAAAATAAGGATGGATGCTAATATCGATAAATTAACAGCTTTTAAAAACTTAGAAGCCAAATTTTCCCAAATGGAAAATGTATATTACCGCCCGTGGATTAGAAGCAAAATTCAAGAGCAAATTAAAACCTTCGAAGGCAAAAAGAAATAATTTTTTTCTCTTCATTTATGGCGTGCCCCATTCTAATTTTTCATCGGACAGTAGGGGCGCTATCTATGTGTGTGCCCTCCGATGAAAAATTAGAATGGGTCGGGCTATCCGCTCTTATACAGCTATGCGTCTGCTACTTCACTAAGGCGCTCTTGTCTGCCTTTCAGGCCAGCCTACGTGCGCCTAAGTTCCGTAAGCAGTCGCATATACGCTGCATACCGCTTCTATCCCTCACGCGGTAAGTGAGTGAGTGTATAAAATTACTTTTATGACTCAAGTTCATTTTGTACTTAGGCAAGGCTAATTTAACGCAGCATAAGTGAAAATGAACCAGTCATAAATGAAGAGCAATTTTGTCCACTCACTTATAGCCCTAAAAACAAATTCACATAAAAAAAGGGCGGATCAAAGAATGAACCGCCCTTTTATATTCTTAAGAATTATATTATTTGGCTAAAACAAACTTCTTATAGAATACATCTCCATACTCAGTGGAGATGACACAGGTATACATACCTGATCCTTCTAAATCGCTTTGATAAATCGGAAGATTGTGAACGACACCTCCTTCAGCCTTTCCATGATACATCTCCTTTACAAGTCGACCATTCATATCAAATACTTCTACTAAAATTTTCATTGACTCATTTAACTCAAAGTCGAGATTTGTATAATCAGTGAAAGGATTAGGATAAACATCTATATTAATCACATTCACATCAGTTCCATCTTTCAGTCTACCACCTGATCTATCTAATGGTACCCAATACCAACCAGTGGTTGTTTCGTCATCGCAACTTACAGTGACATAGTATAAGCCTGATTCTAAACCAATCGCCATTGGGTCTGTAGAAGTGTAGCCATTCGGGCCTGACCACTGATAGCTTAAACCATCTTCATCTTCGCAACCGGCCACTTCAATTCCAATGGCTCCATCTTCTGCATTTACACCAGATTCTCCTGTAATAACGACATTATCAATATCTAATATGATTCCATCATCACTTACGGAAGGATTTCCTCCGCCTGTTCCATCATCATTTGAAAAAACTAATATTTCATCGCTACAGCCGTTGGCATCTGTGACAGTGACTGACCATTCTGCATTGTCTGCATATAGAATATTGATTTCTTCATTATAAGATTCTTCTTCGGTACCTTCGTTGTCCCATCTTACGTAGCCTGTATAATCCCAATCATACTCATAAGGTTGTGTACCACCACCAATGAGAATTTGATGATTATTATAATAGAATGGTAACACTCCTCCCATCAATCCTTCTAAGGTGTTTTCTGATCCTCCTAATACTACAAAAGGTGATGGCATGACAATTAGCCCTCCTATTTGATTGGCATCATGACATTCTCCTTCTGCTAAGATAGCGTCCATGCTCTCTCCTACTGCTAAAGCTACTGTGGAACCATTGCCTATTTCTTCGCTATAGGCATAAGCAAGATAATTAGCAGGCGTCGTCGTTGTAAAATTAATTGGATTCGTAATCGTAGTTGAGTTACCACCGATCATTTCAACAATCAATCCAGTATCGGCATCTACTAATATGAAGAAGAAGTTAAAGTTTGGATCAATCAAATAACCGCTTACGTCTAAACCAATTGAATCCTCTGGACAAAGAGGTAATACCACTGATCCGCTTCCTGCAAAGGCATCACAACAAGATTCATTAATAATTATGGTCACGGTCTCTGAATCATCTGAACATGCACCGCCTTCCAAAAAGTAATCGAAAGTATAAATACCCGCAGCTTCCCCAATTGGATCAAATATATTCGGTGGATTTACACCTCCTACTGATGGTAAAGCTGAACTTTCAGACCAAACGCCACCAGCGTTTTCTCCGCTTAATAAATCGTCTAAATTAACTGATTGAGAACCTTCATCATTACAAATTTCAAAGGCTGGCTCTGCGACTCCAGCATAAACTTCATCATCTATTGTGACAGTCAATATTTCTTGACAACCGACATTGGTATTGACTGTATGAGTAATCGTATAAATGCCTGGCAAACTTGCGGATGGATCAATGGCGCCTGTCGTCTCATCAATACTCAATCCTGGAGTGGAGGCTGTAAAGCTACCATTTGGATCTACAAAATTTGCACTAATAATTGCATCAGTAGCACATAAAGCTACTGGATCAATTCCATAATCAAAACTAGCATCACAGCATACTTCTAAAATAGTTACGGATACAGTAGCCTGATCATTTGAACAAGCTCCTCCATTGACAGTATATTCAAAGTTATACGTTCCTGCCACTTCTCCTATTGGAGAGAATTCATTTCCATTTATCACTCCGCCTGCTGAAAGAGTAGCACTCGTTTCTGACCATGTTCCTCCTGCATCTTCATCATTTAATAAATCATTTAAAAGGATAGTAGCTGTCCCTG
>JAHDDN010000483.1 GCA_020629335.1 Chitinophagales bacterium
AAGCCAATTTGATAACGTTTTAACTGATTAACTTTTGAACGTTGGAACGGAATAAAACTATCTGTCGCAAGCGTCTCGCTTGTGACTCATTTCCTTACACAATACTACCAATTAAGTGCTTCTGGAAATTCGGCAAATAGCTTCTTCCATTTAGATTCTGTTTTGCTTCCTACTAACTTAATAGAATGCCAAACGGAGGGGTGTTGATGGGTTTCAATATCGTTTTTGAAATTTTCTTCAATACTTGCTTTTATCTGGTTTATATCTTGGGTAAAATCAATTTCTCCTTCGTGTGGAGTAAGATGCTCTTTTATTTCTTGGATATTCGCACTATTGATTATTTTTACTAATCGTTCTACTCTTTCATAATAATATTTAGCAGCACTTCTTCTTGCATTTATCAAAACAGCTCTTGTATCTAATTCTAATATTTCTATTGTCTTTTCTGCTTTTAATTTGTCTCGTTTATTCAAGCCTCTTATAATTTCATAATCAAAGGTTTTTAGATTCAATATCATGAAGTTATTCGGATTCTCTGTTCTTGGGTTGATAAAGGCTGCTTCACTAAAAGGTGGTTCTTGGCCTCGATTGACGAATATCGCATTAAAGTGAGGATCAAAAACATAGAATTTATCCAATTTTAAAGCTGTATTACATTGCTTGCAAGCCAGTAAATAGTTTTCCCAAACAAAAGCTAATTCGGGAAAGAAGGATTTGGGATGGATATGCTCAATATCATTAGATTCGTTTTGTTCACAATAATTACAAACACCGACAGATACACACATATCCGTCAGTGTTTGTTCTATATCTGAAAAGGCTTTTTCACCAATATTAGATCCTCTTTTATTCTCCCATTGCGACTTTGCCTTTCTGCGTTTTCGGACGAAGCTGGTTTGTGCATTTACTCTTGTTTGAAGTGTATTTAGACGATCTTGAGTGGAATCTTCAATACTCTTAGTAACCAGTTGGATCATCTGTTGATAGTATTTTTTGGAGTTCTTGTCTTTCTTCTTCTTCCTCTTGACTAATTTGTCCCAAGGCAAATAAAATATTGAGTTCTCCTAATTTTTTTAGCTTCTCATTTGACTCTTCTGAACGTACAGGCGACTTTCCAAAAAGCTCTGTACCGTAGGCATCTAATATATTACCACTAATTAGGCGATCTCTTTCAATACCTTCAACTTTTTCGTAAGGTTCTGTACTACCTGGTGAGGCCAACCTCCAAATACAACCATTGTCCGCAGCTCTACAGATTAAAGGACTGTGCGTTGTAACAATAAACTGCATATTAGGAAAGTATTTCGTAAACCACTTCCCTATTTCTGTTTGCCAAGTTGGATGTAAATGTGCGTCTACTTCATCAATCAATACGATTCCTTCTATAGGAATTTCTATTTCGCCATTTTTAACAGATTGGAATACTTTATCATTTCCAAAATTAAGTACTAATTGTCTAATAATCTCAAAAGTCATACTCAATATAGAGCGAAAACCATCGCTCATTTCAGTGACTGATACTTTTTTGTCATTTCCATCTATGATAAAAACGCCATCAGATGTTATTTCGCTTATTTTGGCATTATGAGGTAATAGATTTCCTTCATTTATAAACTTCGTAAAACAATGTAATAAATCTATTGATTCGTCATCACCTTCTAACTTTTTATAATTTAAATTGACTAACCATTCTAAACTTTCTGTCAAGGCAACATCTTCACCAAAAACCGATAAATGAGAGGCTGCACGAGGATTAGAATAATACACCTTTTCCCACTCCTTATTACCTCCAGTAAACCTTCTAAACGGCCCAAAAGAAGCAGAAAACCAGCCAACCCTATTACTCCAAACATAATTTTTAGCATAGTTGTACCTTTTTAGCATCTCTATCTTACCAGCTAATTGCCTTGATCCGTTAATCCTCGTAATTTTCACACCAGCATTAAATGGTTTTTTTAAAGGACGTGAAGCCCCCTCAAAAGCATCAATATCGTGTCGCTTAATTGTAAGCTCTATATTAGCTTCTTCACTTTCAAAATTAACGTATCCATTCCAATTCACTCTTAATGAGAGGGCATCTGATGGACCAATTATTGCTAATGCTATTGCCTTTAATATACTTGATTTGCCAGCACCATTATCCCCAATAATAACATGCCACCCAGCTGGATTGTCAAAAGGTAACTCAAACTCCTTAATGGACTTAATATTTTGGATTTTTAATTTTTCAATGTGCATCTGTATTGCTTATCTATTCTATATATGGCAAAATTACAAAATTAATCGAATATCAGCTTACTTATGTGGTATTCCCTACTTCTTATTCAAACAGCACTTTTTATACTTCTTGCCACTACCGCAAGCACAAGGCTCGTTTCGGCCTTGTTTTTTCATTACTTGTAGAGGTAACATTGATTTTATTATAGCTAATCCATTTTTTATTTCTTGGTAAGCAGGTAAATCCTTATTCTTTCCATGAGATATTATATCAAAAGCTTTTTGTTGATATTGAAGTGATAAATCGTATTTTTTTTGCGCAAAATAAGTTTGAGCAATATTATTATAAGTTGTGGCTAAAGATGGATGATTACGATTTAAGGTTTTTTTCTTAATAATTAAAGATTTTTCATGATAAAACAAAGCTCTTTTCAAGTCACCTAAATCTTGATAATTATGAGCAATATTATTATAGGAAGTTGATAAATCTGGATGATTATTTGGCAAAATATCTTCCCGAATAATTAAAGATTTCTCATTATAATATAAGGCCTTTTTAAAGTCTCTTAGACAATGATATGTAAGAGCTATATTATTATAAGAGGCAGCTAAATCTGGATGATTATGGGATAAATTTTCAGTTTGAATTCCCATCGCTTTTTTCTGATAATTCAAAGACTCTATAAAATCACCTAAAGAGTTATATGTCAATGCTATATTATTATAATAAACTGCCAATCCAAAGTCATTTTCAACTAAAATATCTTCAATAATAAACAAAGCTTTTTTTTGGTATAATAAAGCCTTATCAAAATCTCCTAAAAGACGATATATTATTGCTATATTGTCATAAGAGGATGCTAAAAATAGATTTTTACCATCCAAATTTTCTTCAATAATCGCCAATGACTTTTCATTATAATTTAAAGCTTCTTGAAAATTACCTAAACCTCGATAAATTAGAGCTATGTTATTATATGAAGTAGCCAAATCAAGATAATTAGAATCTAAAACTTCTTCCTTGATAGCTAAAGACTTTTCTTGATAAAATAGAGCTTTTTTAAAATCACCCAAATCGTTATAAATTAGAGCTATGTTATTATAGGCTGAGGCTAAATCTGGGTGATTAGAATCTAAAACTCCTTCCATAATCACCAATACTCTTTTTTGAAAGATTAAAGCTTGTTTAAAATCACCTAAGCCCTCATAAATTGAAGCAATACGATCATAAGTCCATGAAAGTTTTTCTTGATCATTCGCCGTAATTACTTTTTCTTCAATTATACCAGCAATTTTTAATGCTCCTTGATATTTTCTATTATCTTTTAAATAATTAAACCTCATTTCTAAATGTAAGGTAGAGTCTTCATTTAAGCTATCTCCATATTTTGTAAATAAGGCATTAGCTTTATCCGCTATCTGAATTTCACGATAAGCTTTAAATAGTGGTATTACTATTTGCTCAATTATTTTATGAGTAGGATAACGATTGGCTTCGGCTTCTTTTAGTTGACGCTCTAATAATTCTATTTTTAGTTTTATTTTTTCGTACTCTTCTTTAGTTCTATAAGTTTCGTCAAATCTTTCTAATAGGCGGCCTTCATTTTCAAATTGGATAATTTCTTGGAAGTGGATTAAGGGCAGGCTACGCACATTATAAATGTCAACTGCGGATCTTGACAGAAGTGGTATATTTTCTTCACTTATCCAAAATAATAAGGGGATTTCTAATTGGAGTAATAATTCCCTTGACTGGTTTAATGCCATTAATGTATCGGGATACTTACTTAATAAGTAATCAAAATTATTGATAATAATACCTTTGGTATCTTCCTTTAAAGCTAACCTCAATTGATCGTGAATAGGTGGAGAATCCAGTACATTTTCTAACAAAACTTCTATAACTAAAATATTTTTAAAGCTCAAACGCTCTTTGATTTGGCGATTAACCTCTTTACGCATATAGAAGTTATCTGCCACACAAAATAATAAGCCAGCGGCTTGAAATAAAGTAAAAA
>JAHDDN010000484.1 GCA_020629335.1 Chitinophagales bacterium
TCAAATTAGATTTAGAACAAGCTATTACGACTGCTGGTTCTGATGTCTCTCCTGCTGCTCAAGGTTGTGCGCCATTTACAGTACAGTTTAGTAATAATAGTGAAGGGGCTTCTCACTATGATTGGGACTTTGGAAATGGAGATCTTTCTACTTCCGAAACACCTCCCCCAACGGTCTATACTGAGGCTGGTACTTATACCGTGCAATTAATAGCGATTGACTCATTGGATTGTATTTCTACAGATACTTCTTATACCGAAATTATCGTATCAGAACCAGAGTTGATTATCCCTGACTTCAATTACTCCCTCCCAGATGGCTGTGGTAGTTTATTAGTCGCTTTTGAGGATAATAGTCAAGTTGAAAACGATATTGAGGCCGATTATACCCACCAATGGCAATTAGGAGGCGGGGCCGTTGCGCCTGATTTATTAAGCTTGGAACATACCTATTTCTTTGAAGGAGATTATGAGGTAACACTTACAATAACAAGTACTGACCCTTTATGTGCATCTACTGAATCTATCACCCAAACCATCAGTTTAGCGAGCTTAGGCGATGTAGAGGCCGCCTTTACGGATGCCACAGATGGCTGTGTACCACATAATATCAATATTGAATCTACTGGAGTTGCGCAAAGAGTACTTTGGCTGGTAGATGATGTACAAGTAAGCGAGGGTGAATTGCTAAATTACGATTTTAGCGATGGAGGCGATTATGTCGTTTCTATGATCGCCATTGATTCTTTAACTTGTAATGTAGCTGATACCATTACCCAATCAGTCACTACTTTTGTACAACCAACAGCATCTTTTACACCAGACATTTATGAAGTAGAAATTGATGGCTCTGTGAGTTTTACTAATAACAGTACAGAAAATGTCAATTATAATTGGACCTTTGGCGATGGTGGCACTTCTACAGCAACCAATCCCTCTAATGTTTATACCGCTACAGGAACTTATGAAATCTGTCTGGAAGTGATTGATAATTCAGGGAATTGCTCAGATGAGTACTGTGATAATATTAATGTCTTTGCAGACTGGGCATTAGATGTACCTAATGCTTTCTCTCCGAATGGAGATGGCAATAATGATGAATTTATGGTCAAAGGATTCGGCATTACAGAATTGGATCTAAAAATATTCAATCGAGTAGGCGAGTTGGTTTTTGAAACGACTGACCCAACGATCCCTTGGGACGGTACTCACCGTGAAAGCAATCAAGAAGTGGAAGTCTATACTTATACGCTGATAGCAACCGTAGCAGGCGGAGAGCAAATTAATCAAAATGGAAATATTACTTTGGTGAGGTAAGTGAAACAAAATAAACAAACTGTGCCATTAAGCCTTATCTTTTCGGCTGTTTCTTCGTTAAAAAAATTGTTCCGTAGCCCTGCTATGCAACATTTTTTTGCCTAAAAACAGCCAAAAATCTTGCATTTAATTTGGCTCATTTTATTTCTTCTATTTCACTAAGGATAAAAGAAAATATACTTATATTACGTTTTCTTATTAAAATGTGATAACATTGGAGCATGAATAGATTCAGCTATATTAAAAGACTATACATTCACTACAACTATGTAGACTCGAATATAGAGATTGACTTGGAATCAGAAGAAAAGAATAGCTATAAGCATTTGATCTTGACTGGTAAAAACGGGTCAGGCAAGACGCAAGTTCTGCAAAGCTTAAACAGAGAAATTTACAATATTAAAGCAGGTATTCCTGAGCCTCAGTATCATTATAATAAGGAAGCTAATGACTTTCCAAGTTTTAAAATACCTAAAGCTGAATTAGATTTCCATACTGACTATGATACCGCATCTCAATGTACTAATTTTACTTATGCTTTTTTAGCATGTAATCGAACATTTGAAGCAGTTAAACTTAATGATGAGGTTGAAAAAATTGATTTTAAAAAGCTTCGTTCTAAACAAGATGCCTATAAAACTAAAATTAGTAGTAATGCTGCATCTATTAAAGCAAAATTAACAAATATAAGAAATAACGAACGGACGATAGAGAAATATCAAAATGAAATAGCTTCTCTAAAGAAAAAAAATAAAGACATAGAAATTCGATCGGATATAATAGCTAATCAAAAAGCTATTTCAACAAAGGAAGCTTTGATAGAGCAACAAGAAGGATATATAGAAAATAGCTTAAATAAAATAGCAGAGTTAAGGTCCGACAACCAAAGCCTAGTTCCCAATATTTCCTTTGCGGACTACTTCATCAACTTCCTACTTTATAAAAAGAAAGAACAAGCCTATGCTTATGCTGATGGGGAAACAGAGAAATTAAACAAATTAAATGAATGGTTTAAAACCCTAAACAATTCTTTTAAGTATATTTTTGAAAATGACAAAATTGAATTAAAGCATAATCTCAAGGATAGTATATTTTATTTTGAATTAGAAGACGGTAGAACAATCGAGTTCAATCATTTATCACATGGCTATAATTCCATTCTTAAAATTGTAGCGGAAATATGGCTACAAGAAGAAGCTTATAAAGAAACTAATACTGGAACAGCTCATCCCAGAGGTATTGTTGTAATTGATGAAATTGAAAATCATCTTCACATGTCTCTACAAGAAAAGATAATGCCTTTTTTGATACAGCTATTTCCTAATATTCAATTTATTTTAGCGACCCATTCACCCGTTATTATTGCCAGTTTATCCAATGCTGTCATTTTCGATTTATCTTCTAAAAATACCGTTAAAGAAGATATAACAGGAATTCCTTATAATGTACTAATGAAATCACATTTTGGCCTACCAACGGAATATTCTCTTTCAGCAAGCGAGAAACTGGAAAAAGCTAAAAAGCTCATATTGAAAGAAGAAAAAACAGAGAAAGACGTTTCAGAGATGATGGATTTAGCCAAAGAACTAAATGAACTGTCACCTGATTTATCTTTAGACTTGGAACTTGCATTAGAACGTATTAATAAATAATCTCCCCATTCATGTTAAATTACGATAGAAGTACTGTCAAAGCCCCTATTATCAAAAAAAAATATAATACAGATGAAGTTTATGACGCTTTAGAATTGCTTTTTAAAAATAAGTGTTTCTTATGTGAACAAAAAAGAAATAGTGCAAGAAATTTCGACATCGACCACTTTATCCCCCATAAAAAAGATGATAAGTTAAAATTTGACTGGAATAATTTATTTCTATGTTGTAGAGATTGTAATCAATATAAAGGAACGCTTGAAAACATTTTAAATCCTTGCGATCCAAATGAGGATGTTGAAAAGCTAATTGAATACTATATAGTCCCTGTGGATGACATACCTCATTTTTATCCATCTGACCCTAGTAATATAAAAATTGTTAATACTTGTAATCTGCTTGAAAAGATTCATAATGGTGATAATCCTAACTCTGTTAACAAAACAGCTTCTTTAAGAAATGTAATAAAAAGACGTGTTGACGAATTAAAAATAGCAATACTCAATTACCATAGATACGGTAAAGAAAGAAAACCAAAAGAAGAGTATAAAGCATTACAAAAAATCAAAGAAATTTGTAGTAGAAAGTCATCTTATACTATGCTCATGAGATCCGAGGCTTTAACACATGGAATTGATCCTACTGAAATTAATGACTAAATAAAAGCGGCTTGATTAATATTAACCAAGCCGCTTTCTATCATTTTAGAATCATTCCTAACTCACAATCACCAAATGATATTTCTTCTTACCTTTCTGCGCTAAAATAAAACGATCATTCAATAAATCCGCTTGAGAAATAGTGCGCTCTTGCGACTCCACTTTTTCTTTATTCACTCTCACGCCTCCTCCTTGAATCGCTCTTCTCGCTTCTCCTTTAGACGGGTAAACATTCGTATTCACTGCTAAAAAATCTAAGATACCCACTGGCTCAGCGATATCCGCTTTAGTGATTTCTGACTGAGGAACACCCGAAAACAAATCCAGCATATCAGCATCAGAAAGTGATAATAGAGTTTCCTTGGTTCCCTTACCAAATAAAATACCCGATGTCTCTACCGCATGCTCATAGGCCTCATTAGAATGCACCATAGTCGTAATCTCCTGTGCCAATCGCTTCTGCAATAATCGTCTTCCTGGATCTTCATTATGCTCTACTTCCAATGCCTCAATTTCTTCTTTCGTCATAAAAGTAAAGATACGAATAAACTTAGCCGCATCAACATCCGTCGTATTAAACCAGTATTGGTAAA
>JAHDDN010000485.1 GCA_020629335.1 Chitinophagales bacterium
TTGATACAAAATATTTAGCTGCAAATGCCAATCTTATTTTTTAAACGTTCCTAATTCTGATTCGATTTTATTGAGAGCTTGGTCATAGATGTGGCTTTTAGCATTTTTGGTTACGATAAAGGTGAGGCTATCTTCGGAATAGAAATAGGCTATTTCTGATGATAGGATGAAATTATATTGATCTTTGCTTTTGATTAAAAAACGTTCTTTGTAATTTTTTTCTAAGTCTAAGTTTTTGAGCAATAAATTTAAGGAGTCGAATTGATCTGTTTTCTTTTTGTTTAGTTTTTGGTATTTTAATAGGGCTTGTTTAGGATTTATTTTAAAACGTGTTAGGTATAATGATATTACATTAATAAAGGCTAAAAGGCATTAGCTGAATTCTTCTTTATTGATTGAACTCGTTTAAAGTTTTTCTGCTGGCTTAGAAAAGAGCTATTTTTCAGCTTTAGCATAAAACTTTAAATGAGTTCATTATCTTTGTAGCTTCCATTTAAAATTAGAAGTTTAATTCATGAATAGTTCAAATTTAAATCCATTTGGGTCGAAATCTCTATTTACTTTTTTTTCGACACTTGTATTGTGTATTTTAATGGGTGCTTGTAGTCAGTCTTGGAAGGCATTTGATTATCCTTATGAGGTGGAACGAACGCCTTCTGCGCCAGATTATAGTCAGGAAAAATATTGGGCGGCATTGCCAGGTAAGGAAGATCCATCTGATTTGGTTCCTGATCCTTCTTTGAAATTGGCTAAAGATCCGCAGGTGGATGTATTTTTTGTGCATCCGACTACTTTTTGGAAGAAACCAGCCGGGCCGAATTATTGGAATGGCAGTGTGGATGATCCTGAACTGAATGCTACTACGGATGACTCTACGATTAAGCATCAGGCGAGTGTGTTTAATGGTTCTTGTAGAGTGTATGCTCCTCGTTATCGACAGGCTCATATTCGGTCATATTATACGGAGAATAAAGTGGAGGCTAAGCAGGCATTTGATTTGGCTTATGGTGATGTGGTGGATGCATTTCAATATTATTTGGAGCATTATAATCAGGGGCGTCCATTTATAGTGGCATCGCATAGCCAGGGCACAACTCATAGTGGTCGATTGCTTTTAGAGCATGTGGATGGACAGACGATTCAGAATAGATTAGTAGCAGCTTATCTGGTGGGTATGCAAGTGCCAGTGGATACCTTTAAGTATATTCCTCATTGTAAAACGGAGAATGATACTGGTTGCTTTATGAGTTGGCGAACTTATAAAAAAGGCTATTATCCGCCTGAGCATAAAGAAGGAATTGCCTGTACTAATCCGCTTTGTTGGTCAACAGAGGAGGATACTTATATTGAGCCGGCTGCTAATAAGGGTGGAGTACTTTGGAAATTTGATGGACTAAAAGCTAATTTAGCTGGTGGGCAAATTCACGATGGGATGTTATGGATTGATAAGCCAAAGTTTTTTGGAAATTTCTTGTATAATACGAAAAATTATCATGCGGGTGATTTTAATATTTTTTACATGAATATTCGAGAGAATGTGAGTGATAGGATTAATGCTTTTTGGAAATAACCACCCCTAGTGGTTCAATTTATTAGTCCTTGACAGCCCAAGTTTTGTCTTTTTACGATTCTACTTCGTTATTTTTTCGTTCCGTAGCTCTGCTATGGGCCTCAAAAATGCCTTGTATAATCGCAAAAATACTACAACTTAACTGTCAGAAACTTATAAACTGAACCACTAGCCCCTCTTATACCAGGAGGGGAATAGAATTATTATTTATTGGAATTAATCGTATTTTCTTTTTACATTTACGCCTAATTAAAGAAGACGTTGTATTGCAGCGTCCCTACGGGATATTTTTCATTTAAAATTTAAAATTACATGTACGATTTCAGCAATGCGCATATTGATCAATTAGTGGTTCATAAAATTGGTAATAAGGCCAATGGACATACTTATTTTGCTTCTCAAAGTTTAGTAGAATTAGATAGTAATCCGATGTTAGAGGGATTGCTGAATCAGTATTTCTTTAAGCATTTTAAAGGAGAGGAATTATATCATTTTGATCCTTCTTCTGATGATGAAATGTATTCGGTAAAAAAGGTGTGTAAATCGCTTTTTGATCCTGAGGATAATTTTATGCATTTCTCTATTAAGCTATTGCAGCGATTGCATGAGAAATCAGATCATCCGAAAATTAAGGCGGGCGATATGTATTTAGCTCGATTAAAAAATTGTCAATTAGGGGATGAACTTACGGATGCTATTGGAATATTTAAGGCGGAAAATAAAAGTCATTTCTTAAAGACGCATAGAGATGAGATGAATTATGTCCTATCAAGTGAGGAGGGAATTAATATTGAAAAGCTGGATAAGGGAGCGATTATTTTTAATACCTTGGAAGAGGATGGATATCGTGTGTTGATGGTAGATACTGCATCAAAAAATCATAGTGAAGCGGTCTATTGGAAAAAGCATTTCTTGAATGTGGAACAAGTACAAGATGAGTTTTATCAAACGATGCATCAATTAGAATTGTGCCAGCAGTTTTGTAATGATGTTTTGAGTGAGGAAATCAAAGCGGATAAAACAGAACAATTATCTTTCTTAAATAAGTCTTTGGATTATTTTTCAAATAATGCGGAGTTTGTTTTAGAGGATTTTAATGAGGTGGTTCTGGAAGATCCTAAAATGATAGAAGAGTTTTCTCAATACGCCATGAATCAACAAATGGATACTGGACAAGCTTCTCCTAGCCAGTTTGGTATTGCGCCTTCGGCTGTACAAACGCTGAAAAAGAAATTCAAAAATCAAATCAAATTAGACACGCAAATTGAAATTAAATTAAAGCCTACCAATGGCCTGACTTATAATGAGTTTATTGAAAAAGGCTATGATGGGGAAAGAGGAATGCATTATTATATGGTGTTTTTTAATGAGGAGAAGTAAATCTCTTTTCGATACATTCTCAAGATTGGGCGGACACATAGGTGTAATGAAAAGGGCGGACACATAGGTCCGCCCCTACAAATTTTATTTTATTAACTTAATGCCTACGAATTGGGCGGACACATAGGTCCGCCCCTACAAATTTTATTTTATTAACTTAATGCCTCCTTCACTGCCGCCACTGTCTTCTTGGTATTTCCTACGAATATTTCTTCTCCTATGATGAATACTGGACGCTTCAAAAAGGTGTATTCTTCCGTAATTAGTTTGCGATAATCTTTTTCGCTGAGTTCTTTTTCGTTGAGTCCCATTGATCGGTATTTCATAGCTCTTCGGCTGAATAGGGATTCGTAGCTTCCGCTCATGGCTTTCATTTCGTCCACTTGAGCTTCGGTGATAGCCTCCGCTTTGATGTTTTGTTTTTCAAACTCCTCTCCTGCTCCGACTTCTTCAATGATGCGTTTGCAAGTGCCACAATTGGCTAAGTGATATACTTTTTTTCTCATAATTAATTTATTGTTTTATCCATTCCTTTAACGCTTCACTCTTATATTTGTTCACTAAGTGGTATGTTTTCTATAGCCTTTTCAACCAGTTCATAAAGTCTGAAAAATGCTGATTAGAGATCGTATGTTTTTCATCATCAAAAGATGTTGTTACATTAATATTTAAATCTTCGAGTATTTGTTTACTTGCAGTAGCTTTGTCCATTTGAATAACAGGATCTTGTGAACCGTGAGACAGAAATGCCTTTAAGTCATTAAATGCTGCCTTTTGAGTAACTTTTCCTGGTATTCCATCCAGTATATATCCACTAAAACAAGCTATCCCCTTCACTTTTTCAGGATTCATAAGGCCAATACTAAAAGACATCACGGCTCCTTGACTAAAGCCACCAACAACTATTTTATCTGGATCAATATTATAGTGATGCTTAGCTTGCTCTAAGAATTTTATTACCAATTCTCGATTTTCTTCTGCTTGCTCTTCCTTGGAGATAATGGTCTCCTCTGTGATTTGAATATCATACCATTTATACTTATTAGGTCCAACTTCTGTTGGTGCTCTTAGAGAAATTACTAACCAATTTTCAGGGATATGTTTTGCCAAATTAAACATATCTTTTTCATTGCTTCCAAATCCATGCATCAGAAACAAGGTCGGTGCCTTCCCCTCCCCTTTTGCCTCTCTCACCATATGCTTCAAAACCATAGGCTCATTCAATATAGCAGTAGAATTGGTGCTTCTACAACTGCTCAAAA
>JAHDDN010000486.1 GCA_020629335.1 Chitinophagales bacterium
TAAGTTCCGTAAGCTACTTCATCACGCTGAGTACCGCTACCATCCCTAAGCCAAATTCTTAACTGAATAAACTATATAACTGAAAAACTGATTAACCGAAACAAGGCATTAAACAGTTTGTCAGTTTACCAGTTTGTCAGTTTACTAGTTAATCAGTTAACATGAAATACTTCCTCTATCTACTCTTAGCAATAATCATAATACTCGCCCTAGTATTTGCCCTTGGCCCACGCCCCAACTATCCCGAATTTGATGCAAAGATACAGCCTACCAACTTATCTATCGGTCAATTAAACGATTATGTGGCTAAAAAAGATGCTAATATTCCCAAATTAAGAAAGGGGAATGAAAGTCGACTCATCTGGGCCGACTCCAGCCAACAAAAAACAGAATATGCCATGCTTTTTCTACACGGCTTCTCCGCCAGCCCTATGTCAGGAGATCCTGTCATACCTGATATCGCTAAAAGATACGGCTGCAATTTATACATTCCCCTATTGGCTGGACATGGAATAGATGATATAGAATCCTTCAAGGATATTAGCCCCAAAGCACTCATAGAATCTGCCAAAGAAGCCATCGCAATCGCCCAAAAATTAGGCAACAAAGTCATACTTCTCTCCTCCTCTACTGGTAGCACTTTAGGTACTTACCTAGCTGCCCATAATCCCGATCTCATACACTCTATATTAATGTATTCTCCCAATCTGAACATCAATGATCCTAATTCTAAATTACTAACTTATCCTTGGGGGCTACAAATAGCCCGTAAAGTCATGGGTGGTAATCACCGATCTTTTACCCTTAATCGTGGAGGCGAGCAATACTGGACCACCAAATACCGATTAGAAGGAGTCGTAGCGCTTAGAAGCCTTATCGACAAGACAATGACACCAAACACTTTTGAAAAGCTTAAAATGCCGATTTTCTGTGCCTATTGGTATGAAAATGAAGAAAAAAGAGATAAAGTTATTTCTATAGATGCCATTCACCAATTTTTTGACCAAATCAGCACACCAGCACCTCTTAAAGAGAGCGTAACTGTTAACTCAGCAGCCGCACATTGTATGCTCTCAAAATTTCAATCTAATGACTTAGATATCGTTCGTATGAAATCTTATAATTTCATCGAAAATGTTTTGAAATTGACGCCTATTACAAAAGATTAAGACTTACCTTTGTGCGCAAAAACAACAACTATTTACTTTTTTTGAGGTTTTTATTTTAAGTAATTACGAAACAAAGAGACTTATGCAATTTGTAGATAGGCACCTTGGCCCAAACGATGCTCAAAAACAAGCTATGTTAGAGCAAATTGGCATTTCATCGATGAGCCAATTAATTGATGAAGTAATTCCCTCCTCCATCAGACTCCAAGATCCCCTAAAGATCGCCAAACCAATGTCTGAATACGACTACCTTAATTATATCCAAAAAGTAGGTAATCAAAACCTTTTGTTCAAATCTTATATTGGTTTGGGTTATTACAATTGTATTCTGCCCTCTGTTATTCGTAGAAATATATTGGAGAACCCAGCTTGGTATACCCAATATACCCCCTATCAAGCCGAAATTGCACAAGGCAGATTAGAAGCACTGCTCAATTTCCAAACAATGGTCAGTGATTTAACTGCTATGGAAATGGCTAATGCTTCTCTACTTGATGAAGCAACCGCAGCCGCTGAAGCCATGACGATGACTTATGCCATCAGAAATAAATCAAAGAAGAAAACACCTGCTCATCGTATTTTAGTAGATCACCAATGCCTTCCTCAAACCATAGATGTACTCTACACCAGAGCAAAACCACTAAATATAGAAGTCGATGTTGCCAATCCTAATGAAGAAAACAAACTAGGAGAAGATGTCTTTGCTATTTTACTTCAATATCCTGATGTAGATGGGCGAGTAGATAGTTATCACGAACTGATCCAACAAGCAAAAGAAGTCGGCGCTTATATCATCTTTGCAGCTGACCTAATGAGCCTTTGCTTATTGACTCCTCCAGGAGAATTAGGAGCTGATATAGTGGTGGGAAATACACAACGTTTTGGTATTCCATTGGGCTATGGAGGACCACATGCCGCTTATCTTGCCACTAAAGAAGAGTTTAAAAGAAACATCCCTGGCCGTATTATCGGCGTCTCTCTGGACAGAAGAGAAAAGCAAGCCTATAGAATGGCTCTCCAAACCAGAGAACAACACATCAGAAGAGAGAAAGCGACTTCTAATATTTGCACTGCTCAAGCTTTATTAGCCATCATGGCCAGTATGTATGCTGTCTATCATGGCCCAAAAGGGCTAAAAGATATTGCCAATAATATCCACCAAAAAACACGCTTCCTCAACAATCAATTAAAAGCTTTAGGCTATCATCAAATAAATGATTGTTTCTTTGATACCCTCTGTATTGAAATGCCAACTGGCTTATCTACTGATTCATTAAAGAGATTAGCAGAAAATCAAGAAATTAACCTTCGTTATATCAATGATCATAAATGCACCATCTCAATTGATGAATCTTGTACAGAGAACGATTTAATCAATTTACTTAAAGTATTCGCAGAATTTGTAGGAGCGAAAGGAGTCGAAAAAGTAGAATTAGCTAATGATTTACAAATTCCAGCATCATTAAAGCGTAGTTCTGAGTTTCTCACCCATCCCGTTTTTAATAGCCACCATTCAGAGACCAAAATGATGCGCTATATCAAGCAATTAGAAAGTAAAGATTTATCATTAGTACATTCCATGATCCCTCTGGGATCTTGTACTATGAAGCTGAATGCTGCAACACAACTCTACCCTATCAGTCTTCCTCATTTTGCCAATATTCATCCATTTGCTCCTTTAGAACAAACCAAAGGCTATCAAAAAGTATTCAAGCACTTATCAGATCAGTTATGCGAAATCACTGGCTTTGATGCCTGCTCTCTACAGCCCAATTCTGGTGCACAAGGAGAATATGCAGGTCTACTCTGCATTCGTAATTATCACTTAGCCAATGGTAATAGCGAAAGGAATATCGCATTGATTCCTTCCTCCGCTCACGGCACCAATCCTGCCAGTGCTGTCATGGCAGGTATGAAAGTCGTTGTCGTAAAATGTAACGAAAGAGGAGATATTGATTTAGAAGACCTAAAAGCCAAAGCTGAAAAACACCAAAACGAGCTCAGCGCTTTAATGATTACTTATCCTTCTACCCACGGAGTATTTGAAGAAAAAGTAAAAGAGATTTGCGAATTAATTCACCAATATGGCGGACAAGTCTATATGGACGGTGCTAATATGAATGCGCAAGTAGGCTTGACTAATCCAGCCATCATTGGAGCAGACGTTTGTCACTTAAATCTTCATAAGACATTTAGTATTCCTCATGGTGGCGGCGGCCCGGGTATGGGACCAATTTGTGTAGCAAAACACTTAGCTCCACACCTACCTAAACATGTTTTTATAGGAGGAAAAAAAGGAGATGCCGTTAGTGCTGCTCCTTGGGGCAGCTCCAGTATTCTATTAATCTCTTACGCTTATATACAACTATTAGGCAGTCAAGGATTACAGGATGCTACAGAGATGGCCATCCTAAATGCGAATTATCTAAAGAGCCGATTAGAAAAAGAATACGAGGTTTTGTACACCGCTAAAAATGGTCGAGTAGCACACGAATTAATCATTGATATTCGCCCTTTTAAAAAGTCAGCGGGAATAGATGCGGAAGATGTCGCTAAGCGCCTTATGGATTATGGATTCCACGCTCCTACCATGTCTTGGCCTGTAGCAGGGACCATTATGATAGAACCTACTGAAAGCGAGGATAAGGAAGAAATAGATCGCTTCTGTGATGCCATGCTATCCATTAGAGAAGAAATTGCAGAAATAGAACAAGGCATAACCGACCCTAAAAATAATGTTTTGGTCAATTCTCCTCACGTATTAGAAGAGGCCGTAGCAGATGAATGGGCCTTTCCATACAGTAGAGAAAAAGCCATCTATCCAATGCCTTACCTAAGAGTGAATAAGTTCTGGCCAAGCGTAAACAGAGTCAACAACTCTCATGGTGATAGAAATCTGGTTTGTACTTGTCCGCCTTTGGAAGCCTATGAATCATAAGAATAGAGTCTGAGCATAGTCTCATATAATCGTATCACACTAATGTTAGCCGCAATTCTTTACCAAAACCCAATTTAAATATTCTC
>JAHDDN010000487.1 GCA_020629335.1 Chitinophagales bacterium
AAGGATTCTGAATTTGCAAATTTGAAATTTCAGCAGGGGAGTATAGAGGACTATGAAGCAGGGGAGGAGCTGAATGTATTAATTGCACTTCATGCCTGTGATACGGCGACCGATGATGCCATATATAAAGGGATTAAGAATGAGGCAGACTTGATTGTGGTGGCACCATGTTGTCATAAACAAATTAGAAAAACGATTGAAAAAAATAAAGTAAAAAATGATTTAGACTTTTTATTGAAGCATGGCATTTTTATGGAACGTCAAGCAGAGATGGTGACGGACGGTATGCGGGCATTGATATTGGAGTATTATGGGTATTCGACTAAAGTATTTGAGTTTATTTCAGATGCACATACGCCTAAGAATGTGCTGATTGTTGGGACTAAGAAAAAAGTAGATACAAATAAGCAAGCAAAAATATTAGAGAAGATTCAAGAGACGAAGACTTACTTTGGCATTGATTTTCATTATTTGGAGCAGCTTGTTGGATTAATGGCTTAATTATGTAAATTTTTAAGTGGTTTTTTAATCTAAAAAAGATAAGTGTTTGCAATTTTTATCAAAAAATGATATATTTGATATCATGAAAGGGCCTCTTTAAAATGAAAGTAAAATTAACAGAATCTTTAACAGCTAAAGAAATAGATGCTGAAATTAGTTTAATTAAGTCAAAAGAATTACCACTTAAAAAAAATGGTTGGAAGTTTAATTGGCGTGTGCTATTTAAGATAGAAGGAGCAATAGTATATAAATTAGCAACGAGAAAAGAACCTAATAAAATTGAAGGCTTATTAATGATTACTATTTATAATGAAGAAATGGTATTTATGAATAATCTTGAAATAGCTCCGCATAATTATGGTAGCAAAGGACTTTATAAAGATGTAGCAGGTTGTTTGATCGCTTATGCATGTTTAGAGAGTTTCGAAAAAGGAATTGATCCTTATAATGGTTTTCTTTCATTTGATAGCAAAACAGAATTAATTGAACTATATCAAAAAAAGTATGGTGCTAAAATTGCTAATAGACATAAAATGTATTTTGATCCAGAAGTAGGAAAATCACTGATGAAAAAGTATTTAAAAATAAACTATAAACCAATAAGTGATGAGTAATAAAAAGAAAAACTTAGAGGATGGAGTACAAGGTCTTGGAATAGGTATTGTTAATACTAACAGTAAAGAATTTAAGGCTTTGCAAAATAAGATAATAGAAGAGTCTAAAAAACTATCAAAAAAACAAATACTTGAAAATAAACTTTTTTCTCTGAGGTTTCAAATGGAACGCTACTTGGAAGAAGAAAAAGAAGAAATTATTGAGGTTGGTACCTTTCTAAAAAAATATGTGAAAGCATTAGGTATAAAGAACAAAACTTTTGCTGATTACTTAGGATATAAGGAAAGTAATCTTAGCGCCTTATTTAATGGTAGCAGGAAAATAAATGTTGATTTAGCACTAAAGCTAGGTAAAATATTCGGTGTAGATCCTACAATATGGATTCATATTCAAAGTAAAAATGAAATAAAAAAAATGAGCAAAGAAAAATCGAGTGAATATCACAAATATAGTATTGATGATTTACTAAAGAAAGCCAGTTAAACAATTTGACTGTTTATCTGTTATAGCCCCATTCATCATCTACTAAAGCCTAAAGCCCTATGCTTGTCCGCTTAATTATCTTCTTATTAATCAACTTTGCTGCCTTAGGATTAGGCAGTTATTTTACCTCAGATGGTGTCGTATCTGACTGGTATACCAATCTAAACAAAGCCCCTTGGACACCACCAGGATGGGTATTTGGAGCTATGTGGACGCTTATTATGATTTGCTTTTCCATCTATATGGCCTATGCATGGGACGCTTTCAAAAACAAAGGAACACTCATCACTTTATTTGCCATCCAATGGGTCTTAAATGTAAGCTGGAATTTTATCTTTTTTGAATTTCATCAGATACTAATAGGCTTGATCGTTATTAGTTCATTGATGTTATTAATGGCTTATTTCCTAACGGGTTTTTGGTCAAAATTAAAAACCAAATCATTGCTACTATTGCCCTACGTAATTTGGTTAATCATCGCCACCTCCCTAAACGCCTACGCCCTTTTATATAACTAAAATCTCCCAAGGTGAAAATTCTCTTATAGCGCAAGTGTTTTTCACTTGTGCCTGCTAAGTCTTGCGGTAGTTTACCCCTTCAACAAATTAATCGTAACCGTTGCCAAATCCGAATTAGGGTATTTGCTCTGATAAGCAGGCTCTAAACCAGCCTCTTTTGCAGCCTTTAAAAACACATCCACTTCCATAATATATTGATCTGAAAATCCGTGCGTAGCATCATAAGCAGTTGCGGCAGTACGCCCAATATTTTGTGCCGTCAATGCAGGATCAATCGTATGTAATTCAATCACCAATAAGCCAAATTTCTTGACATAAGGCGCCCATTTAGATAGGTGAGCCACTAAGTTCTGTTCCACAGCATTATTATTTAAACGCTTCCCCCTAAAAGCAAAAGCTCCACTGGATGTACTCAATCTTCCATTAGCATCAAGTCCCTCCCAAATACGATTATGATCTAAGAAAGAACGTACATTGAGCAAGTCTCCCAAATCAATTCCATAATCTTCCATCAAATCATTCGCTAATAAATCTGGCCGTCCAATATCACCAAAAATAACTTTCGCCCAAATATCCGCTTGTATCAAATTAGCTCTGGTAACAGACAAAGCTGCCTCATTAAAGTCAGCTCCCACTATAAATAATGGATGCTCATCTAAAAGCTCACCTCGTTTGGTTTGCGTGGCAATTACATCAAAAATATGCTCTAAAAAGGCCCCATTACCACAACCCATATCCACGATTCCTTTTGGCTGTTGATGGATTGGTTTATTAAATAAATCCCGAACAATTTCATCAATCTTTTTGAAATAATTAGTATGTGCACCCCCACTTCCCCATACATTCATGCGCCTATCAACATGAATTTCAGGACTATTGTCAGGTCGATCCCAAAGCACATTTGGATTGCCAAAAAGCAGCTCATTTATTTTTCTAAAAGTTGGGATATAAGAAACCGTCACCCCATAAGCACTGGCACGTTTAGCAAAAAACAAGCCTACATCATTAAATTTATAAATGCCCTTTTTCTCATTAAACCAACCCAAATGCGTGAAGAAATCTAAGACCTCTTTAAAGCGTTCGTGATCCTTATGAAACTCCTCTGGCCTAAAAGAAGCAATGCTAAAATATTTATGAAACATACCGCCCATACCCATTGAAACAATAATAGGCCCAACAATCACTCCTTCAATATGCTTCAAGATTTGTTGCTGAATTTGTCGCTCACTTTCTATTTCTGAAAACTCAATATCCCAGTTTAAACGATGTAGTTCAAATAATTTACTCAATTGATCAAAAGCAGCGCCTTCAAATTGTAATTTAGATAATGGTTGCCCTTTTTGCATCAAGGCGACCGCCTCTTCATACATAGGCATTAAACTAAAAGCAAACTCGCTATTTTCGTTTGTACTAAAACTAACCTCATCCGATTCATTATTCACTGCTTGCTTCAGCCAGTTTTGCGCACACAAAGTTCGCAATGCCACATTCAAATAGCCTTCATTGGCCTTAAATTCTTGACTCAATGTAGATAACTGGACAGTCTTTTTAGCCAATAAAACATCCAATACACCTGCTTTATGCAAAGCAAAAGCCGTAGGTACAGTCACGATTCCATCCAAATGCCGAAATAAATCATCCCTAAGTTGGCCTTTCTTTTCTTTTGTCAACATCATAGCTCATTTTTAAGCCTAATATTACAAAATTTTTGCCAATACTCAATTCGTTAATTAGAGAATTAGTTGAATTTTAATTAGTACAATAGTCAATTAGTTAAATTTGGGCGTTTCCATCTTAGTTATTCCGTTTATAATTAATTGTTCATAGCTAGTTTTGGGGCTTCCCCTTTTATATTTTTGCCATCGTATGTAGGGGCCGTACCTATGTGTCGGCCCAACGATGGCAAAAATATAAAAGGGTCGGGCTGTCCGCTCTCACTCAGCTATTCGGCAGCTACTTTGCTAAGTGCTGCTTGTCTGCCCTGCGGGCCAGCCATCGCATCACTAAGCGCCGTAAGCTACCTCATTACGCTGAGTACCGCTTCCATCCCTAAGCCAAAAAAAGGCATTCAAAG
>JAHDDN010000488.1 GCA_020629335.1 Chitinophagales bacterium
ATCGTAAAAAGACAAAACTTGGGCTGTCAAGGACTAATAAATTGAACCACTAATAATCTTTATCGTAACAAAAACTTCATCTCTTCTAAAATATAATAAGTAGCTGGACAAACTTCTGTATTAGCACTATGCACATATTTTCTTGTTGCAAATCCAGATTTTTGAGTATGCGGAAATTCTTTACATACCTTTGGGCGAACTTCATAAATACTACACTTATTATTTTCAATATTTAAAAACGGACAAGGTTTAGTATTCGTTATCCAGCGATCATCTTTCTCATCTAAGGAACGTTTAAAAAATAAGATTGGCATTTGCAGCTAAATATTTTGTATCAAGACAAGGCGAAAAATGCAGGCGATGCAGCGCATCGGCAAGGCTTTTCAACGAAGTATTGGTACAAAAGATTAGTTGCTAAATGTGGAAATTATTTTTTAAACGTTCCTAATACTAGATATTGTTCCTTTAACTGAGCTTGAGAGATACCCAAATACTCTGCTATTCTTTTCATATCGGCTTTACTTAATACAGGCTGTGAAACCTTACAGCAATTACCACATTTCAAACAATCAATATATTCAAATGCTTCTTCGTGAAGTTGTTTAGCATAACTATCAACTTTATTTCTTGATTTCATTTTAAGCTTTTGAATATAGGCAAAATTTTCTTTCGACTTCTCAGTCGAATTTGCTCTCCATTGCTTCATTAAATCTTCCATAATTAAATATTTCAATACAAAAAAGCTTCTTAATTTTAGAAGATAATAACATTTAAACCATTTCGCAAATTCATCTTTATTTTTTTTGGCATCCCATGCGCTCGTAAACCGAAGGCCTAGCACAAACCATTCATCATTACACATTATGCATTATTCATTCGCCGAAGGCGCATGGCCGGGCTATCCGCTATTATGTAGCTATTCAGCAGCTACTCCACTAAGGCATACTTGTCTGCCCTTCGGGCCAGCCTGCGTCTGCCTAAGTTTCGTAAGCTACTTCATCACGCTACATACCGCTTCTATCCCTGATGCAGATTTAGTTGCCATGAAATTCCAAATTTATTAAATCTTCCATAATTAAGGGTTTTTAGTGTAAACATGCTTCTTACTGTTGGAATGGAGGATAAAAACATTTAATTCATTTCGCAAATATTATAATAGTTTCTAACCCATGCCTTTATTTGATTTTCAGTCATACTATCTATTTTTTCAATAGATTTTATCTTAGCATGTAATTGGGCGTGCTTATCTGATATCTCAGCTTTTAATTTTATCCCTGTTTGAGCAGGACCAAATATTACTATTGCATCAGCACTTGCAATATATTTGATGATATCCTTAAAGAATTCGGTTAATTGATGCCGCTTTCGCTCTAAGTATTTACTATCCTGTACCACATCTTGTGGCCCACCTTTAAATCTTGTTCCACTTCCACCCGATACACGAAAATCTTCAATATTTGAGACAATAGTATCAAAATGTTCATTTCCATTTTCAATGGAAACAATTTTTGCTTCTTTTTGGTCAATCCAAATACCAACTTGTTTCATAGTTTTCTATTTTATTGTTTTTGAATATTTTATTTATCTAGTTAAATCATTTTCAGAGTCTCCCTTTCGAATCCAACTTGTAATGTTTCTAAAGGTAGTTATCGATTATGGTTTATTAGTGAACATCATCACATTATCTACTTGATAGTTCAAAAATAGAATAAGGATTGTTTTTATTCAATGACTTTAATCATTTGAAACTATGATTAAAGTCATTGTATTAGTAAAATTTATGCGGCCTTGCTAGCAAGCAGCCATCTCAAATCTATCCAAAAGTATTTTGAGCATTTCTTGTTTTCCAACGAAAGCGTATGGAACTCATTTAAAGTTTTATGGTGAAGCTGAAAACTTGTCCTGTAAGGATCTATTTTCATATTTCAAGGCATTTTTGAGGTGCATAGCAAAGAAATTTGAGTGAGGTAAATCATCAAAGGCAATGACAAAGATCATAGCTATTGATTAGGGAACACTTTACATTTGTAATAGGAGGATTGCTTAGAGTTAATCTTACTCATTTAACAATTAATTCATCTTGAACTCATTTAAAGTTTTATGGTGAATCTGAAAATCAGCCAATTTTTCGTAGTTCAAGGCATTTTTGAAGTGCATAGCAGCGCTACGGACTGATAAAATAACGCAGAAATACGGAAAATTAGCGATTTTCTAAGCCAGCAAAAAAACTTTAAATGAGTTCCTTAAATATAAACACTATGAAAGTTTTATTCCCAACTGATTATTCCGAGAATGCAAGAAATGCATTCGTTTATGCATGTGAATTATCTAAAGAATTAAATGCCACTTTAACTTTAATTCATACTTATAATGCCCAAGCCATGAGTACCGATATAGATAGTGTGAGTAAATCTAAAGAGCAAATTCATCTACAACAACTAACACGTTTAGAGGAATTTGTTAAGAGCTTCAATACTTGTGAACCCAAACTTCCAATTGAAGATATTAACATCCAATGTGTAGTTGCTGAAGGAGATTCTGTGTATCAAATCTGTACCTATTGTGAACAAAATGACATTAATTATATCGTAATGGGTACTAAAGGAGCTACCAATAGTGAAAAGGCTAAGTATGGTACTATAACTTCCAATACGATTATAAACGCAAAAGTGCCAGTATTTGCCATCCCATCTGATGTAACATTTAAGGCTTTCAAAAATATAATGATAGCAGAAGATTTTGAACAGCACGACACTAAAGCTATTAAGCAAGTAAAAGAAATCGCAGATTTTTTTCAGGCTCATGTATATGTACTGCATGTTAACGAGGCTAAGGATTTATATAGCGAAAAAAGAAAACAGAATTATTCTAAAATAAAGTTCGCTTCTCGAAATTATGATAATTTCACCTTCGAGTTCTGTGACCATGAATCTAGTAAGTTTAACAGTTTTGAAACTTATATTGAGGAGAAAAACATTGACTTAGTAGCCATGTTTGTGCGGCCATCGATTATAGCCCAACATCAGTTTGACCATAGCTTGACTAATTATATGGCATTAGCGGCTGAAGTGCCATTGCTCACTTTCCCAAAAGAAACGCAACACTCAATTCCTAAAACTATAGCTTATAAACGAAACATTCCATTCTAAATAAGGTATATAGTCTTTCTTAAAAAATGTAGATCAATACACTATGAGCATCAGCTGACATTAGTTGGCTGGTGTCTTTTTTGAATATGGTGCATATTGTTTTTTAATGATAAATATCATGTAGCTCACTAACAATTATCATCGTTTTGATGAAAGTATTGGTTTACATTTGAAGTATATTCATTAACAAAAATAAAAACTATGAAATACTTAAAGATTTTATTGGCCTTTATGCTACTTAGTCTTTCTGCTTGTATTACTACCAGTATATATCCTCTTTATGAAAGTCGAGATTTAGTAACGAGAAATGATGTGATTGGGGATTGGTACAGCTCTAAAACACTTTGGACTATTAAGAAAAAATATGCCTCAACTTATGAAGTTGTTTATAAAGAATGTAGCGATCCTTTGAATAGACCTACAGAGTACACTTCTTGCACCATCGCTGATTTTGAAATGCATTTGTTAGAAATTGATGGACAATTATATGCAGACTTTGTCCCTACTAACTACTCAAGAACTGAAAATCAGTTTTTATTATATCACTTAAGACCTCTACATTCATTTGCAAAGATAAATATCATGGATAATGAGTTAAACTTAATATTTTTAGAGAGTGAAGCTGTCAAAGATTTAGTAAAGGAAAATCCAAGCATTATTGATTATATAGAAATTGATGGAGGAATAGTTCTAACAGCTCCTACCAAAGAGTTAAAAGGGTTCATAAAAAAAATTAACAGTGACCCCGATATGTTTGCCCAAGCAGTTAGATTGAAAAAGAAACATACCAACTAATACCTTTCACTTATTCTAAAAAACAATAATATTGCGCAAGGGATAGGAGCGGTATGTGGCGTATATGCGATGGCTTGTGAGGCAAGGAGGAACGCAGGCTGGCTTTAGCAGACAAGTGCCGACTATGCCGAACAGACAGCGCATAGCCACATAATAGCGGATAGCCCGACCATGCGCCTTCGGCGAATGCTTAATGATAAATGCATAATGATTAATTGGCTCGTGCTACGCACTCGCATGACAA
>JAHDDN010000489.1 GCA_020629335.1 Chitinophagales bacterium
ATTAGGGCGCAGCCTTCGGCCCGAGCTATCCGCTCTTATGTGGCTGTTCGGCGGCTACTCCACTAAGCTGTACTTGTCTGCCACTTCGTGGCCAGCCTGCGTCCAGCTAAGTTCCGTAAGCCCCCTCTCGACGCCACATACCGCTCCTATCTCTTGCGCGATTAAATAAATCCTTATATTTTTCTATTTTTACCTCGCCTTAAGATTGTATAATGAATAAAAATGAATATGAAAAAGAAGCAGCAAGAAAAAGCACAAGCAGCCTATGAATTATTACTAGATAAAAAATATGCAGATGCAATTAGCATTTTAAATGAATTAATTGAAAAAAAAAGTAAACAAGCATTTTTATTAGTCAATAGAGGATATGCTCATTTTCATTTGGAGCAATATGAACAAGCCGTAGAAGATGCAAAAGCAGCTTTTGAACTGGATAAGAAAATTCCTGAGCCTCGTAATTTGGGCCATTTCTCCTACTATAAAATGGCGAATTATGAAATGCAGGTGAATGTATTTTTGCAAACAGCCCACTTGTTTTATTATAACTTTCCTGGCCTGACTACGATGGCTTTTGCCATGTCGAGTTTAGAAGAAAAATCCAAGCAAATTATTGAGTTTGTCAGAGCACAAAAATTAGAAGTGACAGCCATTAATCCCCAAGAATGGTTTAGTGAGCGAAAAATGCTGAATAATAATTACTTGCGCATGGCGGCCATCCCTGCAAGGGGAATTTTTGATATAGAAATTCTGGATGAATGCAAGGAAGAACAAGCCTTTGAGGAAGCACTGACCTTTATTAATAAAGAGTTAGCCGATGGATTTGCGGATGCGAATAGTGGATTTGAGATCAATTTTCGATCAAATAAAAAGAAATGGTTCCCTCTAAAACGCAATAGAAAGTTTGATCCAGAAGAATTACCTAAAGTTCCTATCCATAATTTCTTTGCACAAATTATAGAATATCCATCCTTACATAAAAAAGTAGTACAATATTTTAATTTGGCTTTACGCTCTTTCGATTGGTTATTAGATTTGAATAATAGCGAAGAAAATTGTGTGCCTGGCACCTTTGCTATCGTTGGCTTGGTCTTGGCCGACAAAAAATATTTAAGTTTATTGCACCAATACAATGAAGCAGTTGATGACGAGCATCAATACATCCAAGATTATATCAATGACAGTATTGCTAATTATTACGCTAAAAAAGATGTTGCTCCCAAGCTCTCCAAAGAATGGTTCAGTGCGATTAAAAAAGGAAACTTAGAAAATATCCAAAATCTATTAACAGCTAATCCAGCATTAATTGATACGCCTAAAGCTAAAAGTCTCAATACCCCCTTAATGCACGCTTTAGACAAAGGTAAAACGGAAGTGGCTCAGTTTTTAATAGAAGCAGGTACAGATATACATGCAAGGAATCTAAAACAGTTAAATGCGCTGTTTTTTGCTTACCGACTTATTAAAAAAGATTCTACTCTTTTTGACCATTTAATAGACTTAGGTATTGATGTCAATAATATTTATGAAGATGAATATCGTAAGAAAACGCTTTTTGCTTTGGTCTTGAAAGGCCGTCGTAATGAAGCCGCTCAATTAATGTTAGACAATGGCGCAGATTTATACTTAGAAAGTTATTATGAAGAAATCCCTTTAGATACGGCACTCAACATAGAAAGTAATGAAATGGCTAGCTTAATAGCTCAAAAAATGGGAAAAGAAGGCTTACTAAAATGGCCTAAGTATATTAAAACCAAAAAACGGGCAGAGGAGTTTTATCAGAAAAATGGCAAATGGTATGATGATATAAAAAAGGAAGAAGGAGATACCACATTAAGTCTACAAGATTATTTAACTTATAGAAAATATCCAGTCAATTTCAGAAGAAAAATCGCAGCAATTTGCGAGGAAGAATTTATAGAAGAAGAAGTAAGGGTAGCCGAGGATTCTGATTTGGCTGTTGTATTTAATAAATACCTTAAAGCACTTAAAAGTATTCATCCAGAATTTCCTGTTGAAGTGGATGAAGGCATCAAGGAAGAAAAATTAAAAATAGATCATTGGCCACAAGTTTTGAATGACTTATTAAAAATACAAAATGGCAATGACAATAAATCCTTTTTATTTGGTTTTGAAATGTTCAGTTTTGAACGATTGCTTTGGGCGCTTGGGAATAGAGAAAACTTATATCCTTCCGACAAAATGGGCATTCGTTTTTTGGATGAATTAATAAAAAATAAAGAAATTAAATGGGCACCCATTGCCTCTGAAAATGCTTTTGGGGATGAATACATCGCCTTAGATTGGAGTGAGGAAGGAAAGCCTCCCAAAGTGGTATACAAACAATATAAATTAATCAATTGGGCGCCTGCTGCCGAAACAGAAGAAGGAATGATTTATAATTATAACTTTATCAATTATACCATTGCAGATTCTTTAGAAGCATTTTTTGACTTATTAATTCAACGAATAGAGGGCAAAAAATATGTACACAAAATCGAAGGAATTGAACATGAGCTTTCCATGGCAGAAAATGAATCTTTTCCCTATACTTTATATAAAGAACAACTTAGTGCAGAAGAGTTAGCCGCCTTTAATGAAAAAAAAGAAAGTTACGAGAAATTACCAGCTACCATTTATAAGAATAAAACCATTGGATTAGAGTTTCAATTACCAAAAGGATTTAGATTACATTCTAATGAAAAATATTATACAGTTAAAGTAATCTGGAAAGCTAAAAAGTTTGAGTATATAGATGAAAGTGAAACCCCAATTGGGCATTGGTCTAAAGAAACCAAAAAAGATACTCAAGAAATTGCGATTACTGTAAGTAGAGATGAGTATACTCTAAAAGAATTTAAAAGGCGCCAAGAAGCATCAAAGAGTAACAAAAGCTTCTTTGCCAGCTACTCAAGTTGGGGTGATTTAGACGTTTATTTATCCGATTTCTACGTCAGAATCTACTTTGCCCGAGGAACCAAAGCAGCCCAAAAGAAATTCTTCAACTCTATTAAATTCGACCAGATTGCAGGCGATTTGGGAATTGATTTTGGGTGATGGGGTAGGGGTGTTTTGTTGGACGTTGCGTTGCCCGTCATTTTGGACGTTTCGATTTTTGGGTTGGACGTTGCGATTGGACGTTGCAGTGCAACGTCCCTACAGGATTTTTTTTGCACACCAATTTCATACTTTATTTTATTTGGGCGCAGCCTTCGGCCCGAGCTATCCGCTCTTATGTGGCTGTTCGGCGGCAAGTCCGCTAAGGCCTGCTTGTCTCTTCGAGCCTTCGCATACCTAAGCTCCCTATGCCCCCTCTCGACGCCACATACCGCTTCTATCTCTTGCGCGTTTAAAAAATCTCTTCATCCTTATTCCAATTAACAGGATTCATTCGGATATAATTGGCGATACCCGATAAGGCATTTTCATTCCGAATGATGTGATCGTGAAATCGATCTTGCCATTTAAATCCCACATCGGATAAATCCTGTCGAATAAGCCTTGTACAGACCGATTTATATGACCGAATCACAGATCCTAACGATCCATATTTCGGTGAGATTTTCTGAAAATATTCATTTTGATCGTCCGAATTTCCCGTACTGTTGTATTGCAACGTGCTTTGTTGTAATCTTCTGGTTTGCAATTTGGATTTTGATAATATCTTATCCCCCCGCTGTGCATTGATATAATCATTAAATTCAGCCATTGGATCAATCGGCAAAACTTGTTGATTTCGTTCCGAATTATTATGGATTTTTCTTGGGAAGAAGATGTCATTTTGGATGTTGTGGTTTCGATCATTTTGGATGTTGCGGTTTCGATCATTTTGGATGTTGTGGTTTCGATCATTTTGGACGTTGCGTTGCCCACCGTTTTGGACGTTACCGTTTCCACCATTTTGGACGTTGCGTTGCCCATCATTTTGGACGTTGCAGTTTTGGAGGTGGACGTTGCAGTGCAACGTCCCTACGGGAGGTTTTGGGTGATTGATGATGATTATTCCGTGAATGTGGTTGGGCATGGTAATGTATTCCCCCAATATTACAAACGGAAAATGCCTGGGTATATCATACCAAAATCCTTGAATGATGGCCCCAACAGATGATAATTTCATTTTCCCATTCTTATTAAAGTTTGGACAAAAAACTATGATTAATAAAAAAAAGGCAAAACTGTTGTA
>JAHDDN010000490.1 GCA_020629335.1 Chitinophagales bacterium
GCCCGACCATGCGCCTTCGGCGAATGATTAATGCATAATGATGAATGATTAATTTTGTATGGTCGTATAAATTCGGCCATACGAGCGCATGGGAAGCCCCTAAAATTAATCATAATTTTTGAACTTGTATAAAGGATTAGAAAATAATAAAACGGTATGCAAGTTCATTTAATAAGCATCAATCAGCGATTGAATCTGTAGGGTGTTTTGGAAATTTGAACTTTTGTCGTTTGTCTGATATTGTAGAGTGATGGGCTGATTGGGAATTAGGTCGATATAGTTTTGGGTGAAATGGCCTTTTAGGGGCGATTGTAGATAGACGTTTTTGGCAAACTGCTTGGTGTGAAGCGTAATTTCGTAGCCATTCGCAATTTTCTCTATGGTGGCATTCACTCTTACTTGGGGAAGATTGAGATGTTTGGGAGGCGTAAAGTAGTGGAGTTGTTCTGCAATGATTTGATCCTTTTCTATGAGCTGAGCTTGGAGTAGATGATGATGCTTTTCTTTTTTATTCGTCCATTTGTAAACGCTTTCGTTTAATGTTGATTTGCTTGTGTTGGCTTTTAGTTGAATATTGATCAAAGTGTCTTTTTTAATATTGCCTTGGAAGTCGATGAGCTGTAACTTTAATTGTCCATTGATAGAGCTTAGACGATCTGAAATGGCTTGGATATTTAGTCGGTTTTTATGAGAAGTGATGTGGAGAATGACTTCTTGAAAAGCTTTCTGGGCGTAGTAGTGCAATGGCTTCCAATGGCCGTAATAATCAATGCCCGACCAAGAGATAGCAGGCCAGCAGTCATTGAGTTGCCAGTAGAGCGTACCCATACAATGTGGCTTGCGAGCACGGTGATTTTCAAAAGCGACTTTGAGTCCTTCAGCTTGGGTGAGATTACTCAAATAAACGAAAGATTGAAAGTCTTTAGGCTTTTGGTAAAGTTCGTTCATATGGATGTGCAATAACTTATTGCCTTTATAACTTTTTTGTCTTTGCTTCATGACTTCAGATTCTAAATCCCAGTCGCTGCTATCTGAAAAGGCTTCAACAGTTGATATCGTTGGGAAAGATTGGAAGCCATATTCAGACATGAAACGGCCTACGTATTTAGCATATTCCTTGAAGGGATCTTCGCCATGCCATACGCCCCAATAGTGCATACTGCTATGATTGAAGTTTTCTATTTTGCCCCAATTACTCAGAGGGGAAGTACTGACATAAGGTCTTGAAGGATCTAAGGCTTCCGTAATTTTAGGTAGTAGTTTTTGGAAAAGATTGAGATAAGATTGCCAGATGTAGGCAGAATCTTTTTTGGAATAGCCGTATTGTTTTTGCCAGCCCCAATTGTGCCAAGCTACATCTACTTCATTATTGCCGCACCAAAGAGCTAAGGAAGGATGCTTGCGCAGTCGCTTGATATTTTGAATCGCCTCAGCTTCTACATTTTGAAGGAAAGCTGGATCACCTGGATACATGCTACAAGCAAACATGAAATCTTGCCAAACTAAGATGCCTTTCTCATCGCAAAGGTCGTAGAAATAATCATTTTCATAGATACCACCGCCCCAAACTCTGAGCATATTCATATTGGCATCAACAGCAGATTGGATTAAAAATTCATAGCGATTAGAATCGACTTTGGGCAGCATATTTTCAGAAGGAATGTAGTTAGCTCCTTTCATAAATATAGGCTCGCCATTGAGCTTGAAATAATAGCTGGTGCCGATCTCGTCTTTTTCTTGTATTAACTCTAAAGTGCGTAATCCAATTTGAGTTTGATCTTTATCTAATAGCTTTGTCTCTGAAGATAATTCGATTTGGTAGCGATATAAATGCGCTTCGCCTAATCCATTCGACCACCATCTTTTAGGATTTTGAATGACGAAAGGAATATTTAGCGTTTGCTCTCCTGCTTGAATTTCGGTAGCTTTTTCTGCTATTACTCGATTGCGGTGATCCTTTAGCGTGAGCTTAATATTTTGACTTTGAGTAGAGTGGATGTCAACTTGCGCATTGAGTTGTGCTTGTTGATCGTTTAATGATTTTTGTTCGATATAGGAGTCATTGATTTTGGCTTCGCTCCATGCTTGAATATAAACAGGCCGCCATATACCTGCGGTGACTATGCGCGGCCCCCAATCCCATCCGAAATGATAAGGAGCTTTACGAGTGAAGATACTTACTTTTTTCTCTGCTGCATCATTTCCAGCGGGCAGCTCATAGCCTAAAGTATCTAATTGGGTTTGATTAATTTTGAGGGGAGAATGAAATAAAATACGCAACTTATTTTCTGCCTTCACTAATGATTGACAATCAATTGTCCAAGAGCGATACATATTATTAGCAGTGAATAGGAGAGAGTCATTAAGATAGACATCCGCATAAGTATCCAATCCTTCAAACACCAGTTCTATGCGCTCTTGATTAAGCGTTGACTCATCCAATTGAAATTGGGTCTGATAAATCCAATCCTTTTCTTCTACCCATTGTATGCTGTCTTCTTGATTGCGATAATTGGGATCGGGAATCAACTGATGGTCTAGCAAGTCCATTTGTACGACTCCTGGGACTTTAGCTGTTCGCCATTCGGTAATATCAGCCTGCGTAAATTGCCAATTATCATGGAGTGGCAGTATCGTTATTTGGCTCCAAGCTACAATCGAGCTTAGAAGTAATGCGAATAGTAGGATGAATTTATACATAGGGCTACTAAGGTAAGAACTTATCTCAACTCCTCCACTTTTTGTTGTAGCCAATTTAAATTAAAAATACCTTCCCCTTCATCAATAGCCTCTTTTAATTTTTCGATTTGTCCTTTAAATTTATCCTTCTTTTCAATTTCTTTTTTATTTTTCAGTTTGTAAAGTCGATGCGTAAAATTGACCATTTGGGTATACCCCCTTTTTCGGAAATCAGCAATGAGCTTATTTCTTTGAATGAATTTCTTAAAGGCAGCAATGAGCGATAGCAAAGCATCATCTTCTTCCAAATCATAGTAAATACGTAGCAGTAAGGATTTAGCATCCAAATTATAACGCAAGTCGGTATATTCTACACTAATTAATAGTTCGAGTGCATCATTGAGTTGCTGAGTACTATAATAGTAGGACGCCAAATTAAAATTATAAGCATTCTCGAATACCTCTTTATCCAATAGCTTTTTATAATCCTCAATAAAAGAACGAGTCCATTCAAACTCTTCTAATCTTAGACCAACCGTTACTATGTTTTTATAATGCCATTGAGAGAGCAATCCATCATCTAACAACAACTGATTTTTAAGCAATATTTGATATAGTTTAAATAGCTCTCGCATAAATTTTGGATGCCCTTTATTAATCTGCTGAATACAATAATTCTGCGCAATTTGGAAGACATACTTTTGTTCTTCAATCGGGAAATATTGGCTTTGTGTGTCTAAAAGTGGAATGAGCTCAAAATAATAAGTATCAGCTTCATTCTTCAGCATTTGATAAATCTGATAATAAATAATAACCGCAGGATGGGAATCATATTTTTGAATGTTCTCAGAAATATGTTGCGCAATTTCTTCCGTCATTTGAGTCGTATAATCACCACTCATAAAATTACGTCTCACCATCATCTCACAAGCATCCATCAGCTTGACCGTAAAATAATACAAATCCAGATTAGCCTCCTTTTCTTGCAATCGCTCATCCCTACCTAAGCGTGCCATTTGCGTATAAAAATCATCTCCCTCTGTAGCCATCAGTAATTGCGTATGATAAAACGCATGATTTCGCAATGGCTTTTTCAACAACTGCTTTTCACTCTGTTTCAATATTTTTTCATAGCGCTTCAAATGCGACTTCGTTCTCAATTTTTGCAATAAATAAATCTGCTGCAAATCATCCTCTTCCTTAAACTGCTCATTCGCCAAAAACGCCTCTGCTAATTTCAGTGCATAACTAAAAACATGATCTAACTTTTCTTGGCTATACTCATCTCCCATTAGTAATGCTCCTAATAATGCTCGATCACAATTCTTTGTATCTAAGCTCGGAAACTCATCACTCAAATAATGAATCAAATGCCTAACCATCTCATGTTTATTATGATAAGGCGAATAAGCAAACTCTTTCAATCGAGTCATCTCCTTCCGATTAAAAGTCCGTAATAACTGTATTAAATTACTGTTGTGCATTG
>JAHDDN010000491.1 GCA_020629335.1 Chitinophagales bacterium
TATTAGTTGATTGGTTAATTGGTGTATTAGTTGATTGGTTAATTGGTGTATTAGTTGATTGGCTGTTGCCCTTATAAGCTATTTCACTTATCCGAATAAACTACTAAAGTAAATTTGATGAATTTTATCTCCACTTTTATAGATGGATTATACATAATAGAACCCAAGGTTTTTGGAGATCATAGAGGTTATTTCTTTGAAAGCTTCAATCACAACAGCTTTAAGAAAGAAGGACTAGAATATGATTTTGTACAAGATAATGAAGCACGTTCAATATATGGTGTTGTTAGGGGATTGCACTTTCAATTGCCTCCTTATACCCAAGCCAAATTAGTTAGAGTGTTTGAAGGTGAGGTTTTAGATGTCGTTGTTGATATGCGTAAAAGTTCCGCTACTTTTGGCCAATCCTTTTCCATTCTCCTTTCTGCTGAAAACAAAAAACAATTATTGATACCACGTGGCTTTGCACATGGTTATGCTGTTTTGAGTGAAACAGCAGTTTTCTTCTATAAAACGGACAATTTTTATTCAAAGGAACATGATAGTGGCGTTAAATACGACGATCCAAACTTTAATATTGATTGGAAAGTACCCATAATGGATCGAATATTATCTGATAAAGATATGCAACAAGCTGATTTTGACCCAAGTAAAATAGTATTTGAATAACGCCTTTTATAAAAGGAAAAAAAAGCGTATTTTGTAGAATTAGGATACGAAATAGGTAATGTGATGTTAAAAATTAAAATTGTTTTATTTGCTTTGATTTTGTTTTTTTTGAGTTGTGAAAAAGATCCTCCTTTATTTATAGAGGAAGCAGAGGTAGAGGAAGAAATCGTGGAAGAAGAAGTCGTAGAGGAGGAAGAAGAGATGGTAGAATTGGAGGAAGTAGACCCAACTCAATTAAATTTAAATCGAATAGATGGAGTAGGATTTGTCTCTCCTAGCTTTAATTTCCCAGATTCTTTAATGGCAGCTATACCAGATCAGACTAATGCTGGTTGGATAGCTTTGAATCCAATTGGCCGATCCAATTCTAATGAATCCGAGAGTGTGCAGTTTGATGATAACTCTGGATTATGGTGGGGATCTACCAAGGAGGGAATTGCTACTATTGCTGGATATGCCAGAGATTATGGTTTGAAAATTATGATCAAGCCGAATGTGGAAATCCAAAATGGTGATGTGAAAGAGTACCAACCGATTGATGAAGGCGGATGGCTCAATTGGGAAGCCGATTATGCGGACTTCATCCTCCAATATGCTGAGTTAGCTGATAGTCTTAATGCGGAGATATTTTGTATTGGTAATAGCTACTCGATTGCTGTACAAGAGCGTCCTCAATTTTGGGCTAATCTCATCCAAGATGTTAGGGCGATCTATAGCGGTGATATTACATATGCTGCGGATTGGCAAAATGTAGAAAATGTATCTTTTTGGGAGGATTTGGATTATATAGGAGTGAATGCTTTCTATCCTGTATCTTATCATCAGACTCCAGAGGTGAATTATATGCGTTTGTCTTGGCAAAATCATTTATCAGAGCTAGAAAGTTTACATCAGAACCACACTAAACCTATTCTCTTTACGGAGTATGGCTATAGAAGTTGTGATCAGCCTGCTTGGAATATGGCTTTATTGGATGAGTATGCTGATAATGGGACATTGGTTCCTAATATGCAAGCACAGCGAAATGCTTATGATGCCTTTTACCAATCCGTTTGGGTACAAGATTGGGTTGCTGGCGGATTCATTCATAATTGGGAGTATGATTATAATGGATATGGGGGATTAGATGATACAGGCTTTACACCTCAGCGCAAGCCTGTGGAGGAGTTGATCGAGCTTTGGTATGAATAATTCAGCCTTAGTATTTGGGGGTGATTTTAAAGCGAGCTAAACTTGTATTATGTCAGTAGTTTTTCCATTTTGGTGTGGGGAATGCCGACTTCAATGAATGGTTCTCCAAAGCTTTGATAGCCCATTTTATGGTAGAATGGGACTGCTGTATCTCTTGCATTACAATAGATTCGCTTCACGCCTCTTGCTTGAGCGTAGGTCTCGATAAACTCAGACATAAAACGCCCAACCCCTTTTGATTGTTTCTCATTATCGACGGCTACTTGTCTCATCTTCATGGAGTGATCTTCTGTTGGGACAAGTATCATACAGCCCACTAGCTCATCGCCTTCAAAACAAGCGATATGGATTTGGTCTTTTTCGGCAGCTAATTGTTCTTCAGTGAAGACCATATTTAGGGGTTTTCTGAGGATGCGGTCTCTCAAAATAACGGTTTGGTCGTAAAGATCGCTACCATGTGTTGCGATCTTGATTTGATAATTATTGTTCATTGCTAAAAAATATCGTATAATTGTTTTGCAAAAATACGTTATTGAATTGAATTTGGATAATTTTAGTATAATGACGATCATTGCGCGAGGGATAGAAGCGGTATATGGCGTATATGCGATGGCTTACGGAGCTTAGCGATGCGCAGGCTCCTTAGAGACAAGCAGTGCTTAGCGTAGTAGACAGTGCATAGCCATATAATAGCGGATAGCCCGCCCCCTTCTTTTTTTTGGCGGGCGAGCGGGCAAATGGCAATTATTTTTTGGCCAGCGGGCGAATGGCAATTCGCCCCAACAAGGATGGCCAAAAAAAGAAGGGGGCGCGCCCAAAAAACAAACAAAATCACTAAGACCTATACATAATGAAGGGATATTTTAAAGATTCTAATTGGATATTGTTGTGTGCAATAATCGTTTTATTTAGTACGACATCTTGTTCGCTTTTCAAGAAATCGCAGGGGAATAATGGGGGACAAAATGGTAAGGTAATTGGTCCACCATCAGCTGTGATAACGGAGAAGGAGAAAATAACAAAGCCAGTAGAAGAGGAGAAAATTGATATTATTAAGCCTGATCGTGATCCGATTATTACTCAAGGAAATGAGTTTGAGGATTACAATAAGCAGAGTCAGACTTATAATATGGCGGTTTTGTTGCCTTTTAATGCCCATTTGAGTTTATTTAATGATTCGACTGCTAATCCAGAACATAAAAAGACACGTATGGCTTTGGATTTGTATAAGGGGATGAGTTTGGCGTTTGATGATTTGGCTAAAGAGGGGGTTAATCTCAATGTAGAAGTAATTGATACAGAGAATAATGAGTTTAAGTTGAAAAATGTTATTTCTAGTGGGAAGTTGATGAATAAGGATTTAGTGCTAGGACCTGTTTTGAATAATAATGTGAAGACGATGGCTAATTATGCTTATCGAAATACGATTTATCAGGTGTCTCCTTTATCGCCTGCGGAGGATATGGTGCGATCTAATCCGTACTTTATACAGGTCAATCCTTCTATTCAAACGCATTTTGAAAATATGTACGATTATATAGCAAATACGATGAATAAGAGTCGTATTATTGTTATTAGTAGTGAGAATAATCGGGAAGTTGCTTTAGCTCAGAAGTTTGAATTGGTCAAGAATGAAGTGCCGACAATGGAGAATCGTTATGTAGATATTGTCAAGGTGATTTGGGATAAGGAGAATCCAGATTTGATTTATGAGTATTTGGATAGAGGTCAACAAAATGTGGTGGTTGTTTGTACCTATAATCATAAATTTGCGGCTGATGTGATGAGTACTTTGCATATGAAAAAGTATCATTATCCGACTACTTTATTTGGAATGCCTAATTGGTATGGTTTTTCTTTGAATTTAGAGCAGTTGAATGATTTGAACTTTCATATTTCTAATTCGTTTTATACACCGAAGTCTAATTCGAAACATGATGCTTTCATCAATAAATTCTACAGAAAGACGGGTAGTCTTCCGACAAATAATGCTTGTAAGGGCTATGATATGATGATGTATTTTGGTCGTATGTTAAAGAATTATGGTAAAGAATTTGCTTTGAATTTTAATCAGGCGGAAGCTATGGGAATTTATTCTAACTTTAAATTTAGTGGTGTGATGAATGAAGGCATGGGAAGCCAGCTTTTTATTGATCAATATGAAAACAAAAAAGTACATATTCTCAACTACAAAAACTTTGAATTTTTAAAGGTTAAGTAAGTGCATAGACAAAATTACTCTTACTTTATGACTGGTTCTTTTTTACTTATGCTG
>JAHDDN010000492.1:0-1463 GCA_020629335.1 Chitinophagales bacterium
ATAGTAACAATGACCCAAACACAAGCCATACAATTAATTCGCCAAATCCGCTTCCAATGGATTGGCAAGCAACTAGTAGTCGCTATAGGCTTTGCTTTGGGAATCAGCATTATTTGTTACGCCCTAATATGGCGATATTCAGGATTAGACACTAACGTGCAATTAATGCTATCGAGCCTAATATTTATCCTAATGGCATCGGCTTGGATCATTAATCGTCCTTTCTGGAAAATAGAAGACAAACAAATACTGCAATACCTTGATCGTAACTATCCTGAATTAGAAGAAAGCAGCTCGCTATTACTCCAAGAAAACACCCAACTAAACCCACTCGAAAAGCTACAATTAAATCGCCTACTCAGTCAATTAGAGCCTTTAAAGTCTAAAGCAAAAATTCCACAAGCACTACAGCCGACTGCCGTATTTGTATTGGCGACGATTTTGATGGGAGGATTGATAAGTGCCGTTCCAGATTATATAAAGGGATCTAATAGTGAAGAAAAGATTCCACTTTATATAGAAACAACAGACAGCTTAAAACAAGCAGAAAAAGAAGCACTAACACCTTTGCTGTTAAAAAGCTTGCAAGCAAAAATTATCTCACCAGCCTACACCAAACTAGGTACACAAACCGTCCATACAGGAGCCTTAAGCATAGTAGAAGGAAGCCAAGTACAATGGACAGCCCAATTAAATAAAACCATTCAAAAAGCCAACATACTATTGAATAATGAGGAAGCTTTGAGCATGAAGAATATAGGTAATCAAACTTACAGTTTTTCAAAATCATTCTCAAAGTCAGCCTTTTATGCACTCAAGTTTACAGACAAAGAGGCGCAACGACTGACTACCGACTTCTATCAGATTGAAGTCATTAAGGATCAAAAGCCGAGTATCAAAATTAAGCAACCAAAGCAGTACTTAGAACTCAATTGGGAAGACTCTTTGAAATTAGTCATAGAGGCCATCATCAAAGATGATTATGCCTTGGCAGATGCCCACATCCATGCGACGATCTCAAGGGGAGAAGGGGAAGCCGTGAAGTTTGAAGAAAAGCAATTTCAATTCACGGACTTACAAAAAATAAGCACCAAAGAATGGAAAGGGAAAAGTCGATTGTCATTCTCCGAATTAGGTATCGGCCCTGGCGATGAACTCTATTTTTATATTGCTGCCACAGATACCAAAACGCCTAAAGCTAATACAGAACAATCAGATGTGTATTTTGTAGAAGTAGCAGATACTATTGAAGTAAAAGAGTCAGACTTCGGAGGAATGGCCATCAGAGGTATGCCTGAATATTTTCGTTCCCAAAGACAAATTATTAATGATACCGAAAAACTTATCACAGAGCGAGGCCAAATGAGCCAAGAGGAATTTAAAAATGAATGTCAAGCCTTAGCCGAAGATCAAAAAATACTTCGTCTTCGATATGGCAAATTCTTAGGGGAAGAATTTGAACG
>JAHDDN010000492.1:1563-4131 GCA_020629335.1 Chitinophagales bacterium
GCAGGCCATGATCATGAAGAACAAGCTCCAAGTGAGCGAAGCAGTACAATGCAAGAAGCAGAGAGCCTAATGGAAGGCTACGCACATAATCACGATATGCCAGAAGCAGCCACCTTTTTTGAAGAAAGCATCAAAGTACAATTAAAAGCAGCGATGGCTCAGATGTGGGATGCTGAATTACAATTGCGCTTACATCAACCTAAGGCCGCACTGCCCTATGAGTATGAAGCATTAAAACACATCAAAAAACTCCAACAGCAATCTCGTATTTATGTGCATAAAGTGGGCTTTGAACCACCCCCAATTCCAATAGATAAAAAACGCTATAGCGGTGAACTCAAAGACATCAAAAGATATAGCGAACAAACAGATAAGGAAAAAATAGCGCAGTACCCGAATATTTATCAAGCACTGCAGCTCATGAAAGAATTGCCTAAAGAGGGAACTTCACTAACAAAAAATCAACGCCTACAATTAGAAAAAGCAGGAGATGAATTAGCGGCTATTATTTTGAATGAAGGAGGCTTGTCTATTGGTAGCTTACAGTATCTAAGAAACTACTTAGAAGGAGATGCGGTTGAACTGGAAAAAATTGCCCATACCTTCTATCAAGTATTACCAAATCCTTCGCCAATAGGAAATAGTCGCTCAAAAAAAGCAAGCGAACTACATCGCCTTTACAATCAATATTTATATGACTAAAACCATTCGTAAAATATTATTGTTTTTACTGCATTTTATAGCCATCATGGCCTTAGTCGTATTGATCTGGCAGCCTAAAAAAGAGCGAGCTATAGAGGCATCATCTGCCATTTTGATTACAGATGCTTATGCATTAGATAGTTTGGAATCCTTGATAGATCAATTTAAAAAAACACCAGCCGTTTTTAGTTTAGATACTAGTATTAATTCCCAGAAATTATTGAATGACGTGATTCCAATTAAGCAATTCAATGAGTTATTTGTTCACTCGCCCTTAGTTAGGAAATTACATATTTGGGGATATGGATTAAAGGAGGCCGATTTTGCTGCGCTAGATAGTTTAGAGTTGAATTTTTATCCTTTGGAGAAAGTAGTAGGTTTTGAATCTTTGGGCTGGAACCAACGATTATTACTAGGAGAAAAACTGCAAATTGCTGGCTTGTATCGTTCCGATTCGCCTGGGCAAAAGTGGTTACATATCACAGGGGAAAAGGGAATCAAAGATTCTCTTTTATTAGAAGGAGATAGCATTACTTTTAGTAGAAGTATTCCAGTTCGTTCGCTTGGACGACAATTATTAGAGGTGGCGATTAAGGAGGAGGGAGAAACTACTTTAGATCGTGAACGAATAGCCATACAGGTGGAAGAGGTGAAGGAACCCGCCGTTTTGATGCTAAGTGCTCAGCCTAATTCAGAGTTTAAGTTTTTAAAAAATTATTTGCAGAAGGAGGCTTATCAAGTAGCGCTTCGGAATCAGGTAAGTAAGGATAAGTTTGCTAGTGCTTATGTCAATATGGAGGCAAAGAATTTGTCAGTTATTAATTCCTCTTTATTACAAAATTTTGATCTGCTTTTGGTGGATCAAGTTCAAGTTAGTCGTTTTACTGATCAGGAGGTGAAGCTTATTAATCGGGCCATCCAACGAAATGGGCTGAGTCTATTAATGATTGTAGATGATATGGATAAACTCAAGCAAAGATGGCTGAATCAATTTCAATGGCAAAGTGCAACAGCCGTTTCTGCTAATCAAAAAATATTGGGGGATGATTACCGATCAATAGAGTCCTTAGTGAGTCCTTCTCACCGAATAAAAGCGAACTTTAAAACCTTTCCTTTAATTGAAAATGCGAATGGCGAAATCTATTTAGCTTCCATTCCAAAAGGCAATGGCCAATTAGCTGTTAGTTTAATTAATAAAAGCTTTCAGTGGCAATTAAAAGGATTCAAAAAAGATTATGAAGCTTATTGGGCCTACTTATTGGAAAGCCTGATGTATCGAGAGCAAGCAGATGATTGGGAAATAAAACAGACATTTCCGCAGGTGGATCAAGTATTGGAATTTAGTTATAAAGGAAAAGGGGAGAACTTATACTTAGTTAAGGAGACAGATAGTACTCGCATAGGCGCATTAAAAAGTGCTGGAGAATTAATCGGCCAATGCTGGCCTACTCAATCAGGCTGGCAAGTATTAAGTACTGATAATACGAGTCATGATATTTATGTGTACGAGCGAAATGCTTGGCAAGCAAATGCAAAATCAAACAGATTAAAGGCGATGTCAGATTATATGTTGAAGCGCGAAAAAGTGTTGATTGATATTGCTGATTATGAAAAAGAGCCGATTGCTTTATGGCCTTTCTTTTTATTGTTTGTGTTCAGTATGGGAGGAATATGGTGGTTGGAGAAAAGGGGATAATGGCTTAGGGATGGAAGTGGTATGTGGCGGCCATGCTGCGACTTAGGTAGCTTAGGTACGCGCAGGCTCCAATAAGAGACAAGCGGACCTTAGCGAACTTAGAGCAGCATAGCCACATAAGAACGGACAGCCCGACCTGATTATTTTTTTGGCCATTGTAGGGGCCGTAC
>JAHDDN010000493.1 GCA_020629335.1 Chitinophagales bacterium
TATGACTAAATCTCTTTCTCAAAGATGAGGAACTTATTTTTTAACCGTTACTAAGGCAAATGAAAAAAGCGCGTAAAATGAAATTACGCGCTTCCTAAAAAAAATCAGTGTTTTAGGTTATAGTCTTATTACTTTACCATTATTGAAAACGTTTGAGGGTTTTCATCATAAGGGTTTATGGTTGTTGTGGGCCAGATAATAATGATATGTTGTTGCCCTCTTGCAAATTGTTCTTCAGTAATTTGGAATTGTTGAGAAAAAGGCTTGCTGGTACCAGACTCTAGTGAATGGATGGCGGGTACCATTGGTTCTTTATGAATGTAGCTTCTTCTGGCTTCATGTAATGGTGTTACTTCAATTGCTAGTTTAATCTGCTCTCCTTGATATCTATCGGTGCCATTGTTGGCGATAATGCCACTAATATCAATCACATCCCCGATACTTACTTGTTTAGGAATATGTATATTAGAAATAACCAAATCAATATCAGTTGCTACTTGTTTCTTACCATGTATATTGATTTCATTAATTGTCGCATCCACATCTGTTTCACAAGCTGTAAAACAGACACATAGCATAAATAGAATGTGAGAAATTTTTAATGTAATATTCTTCATTATGAGGGTGTAATACTATTCTTAAGAAAATGATTGTGCTGATTAACGAAGTTAGTATAAAGTTATTAGTAATACAATATTTAGATTATCTTTTTTGTGAAAGTACTAATTTTTTCTGACTAAATAAAATTGTGAAATTTATTTGCTATTATTAGGTGCTGTTTTATGTGAAATCTTACAGGTCTAAAAAACAACAAGAATGTCAAAATATGCTCTTACTGAATTGATTACTTCCTTGAATAAGGACGAAATTCGCAATTTCAAAATATACATAAATCGGATACATTTTCAACAAGACAAAAAGCTAGAACGCTTATTTGATTTAATAAAATCAAGTCATTTAGATGAATATGGGGATGAAATTGTAGAGGAGGTAGGAGCGAAAAATAAGAATAATTACTATCGGTTAAAAAATCGTTTAATAGAAGAGTTAGAGTATAGTTTATTGATATTACATCGTGCAAAAGATGATTCTTTTCGCATCAATAATGGAATTAGTTTAGCCCGTATTTTTGCGTATAAAACGAATTATTCTCAGGCATTAAAGTACTTGTTAAAGGCAGAAAAAGAAGCACTGAAATTGGAGCATTATGATGTATTGAATGTGATATATGATCGTATTATAGAATTGAGTACTTTGTACCGTGGAATAAACACCTCAAAGTATGTAGCGTTACGAGAAAAAAATAATGATCGTTATCAAAAGCTACAACGCTTGAATACAATGGTGGCTGTGGTGACCAATCAGTTGGCCAATACGAATTTTTCGGGGAAAGATAAAGAGGTGATTAATACGCTCAACCAAATTATTAACCAGCTAGAACTAACCGAATATTATCATGACTCTCCTAAAGTACAGTTTACCATCTATAACTGTGTCAAAGGAATATTGCTTCAAAAAAAGGAGTTTATAGTATTAGAAAAATATTTGACGAATACTTTTCAAGATTTTAACAAACGAAAGCTTTTTAATAAGGCCAATCACCAAGAGAAAATTGTCATGTTGGTTTGGATCATTAACACATTGACCAAAAATATGGAGTTTAACGAGGCATTGGTTTATCATGAACAACTAAAAGAAGAATTATATGCTTTTGATAAGCTTCATTTTCAGAAATACCAGTGGACTTTCTATCAAAATAAATTTGTGTTGAATGTTTTTGTAAATCAATTGGATAAGGCAATTGAAGTCTTACATTTTTTAAATAGCAAAGAAGAATTTAAAAATTTACCCTCTTTCAATTTAGTGCATTACCTCAATTTAGCAACGGTTTATTTTTATAAAAAAGATTATAAAGTATCTATTACACATATTACTCCACTTATTGCCACCGAAAAATTTAACCAATTATCAGAAGATTGGAAGTTACATGTATCAATTGTGGAATTAATTATTCGGGTAGAAGTAGGAGATTTCGAATATGTAAGCTATCGAGTTAAAAATATTCGTAAAATGTTTCGCAAAATGTTTTCTAAGGAAGAATATCAAACAGAAAAAGAGTTTTTAAGTATTGTCTTGAAAATAGTACAACAGGTCAACCCATTTAAACAAAAGCGATTACAAAAAGCTATTTCCATCTTTATAGGCAAGTCGCCATCCTTAGAAATCGCTGGCAATGAGGCGATTAATTATAGTTTGTGGTTACAGTCAAAATTGGAAGGGAAAGGATATTTTCAGTTATTATTGGAGCTTATAAGTGTGAAATCGGCAAAAAATAAAGTATGAATTCTAGTAGAGAGGTACTAATAGGAGGATTTGCACCTGTAAGAAATTGACAAATAAGGAGTTGAAATAAGTATATTTCGAGTGTATCTTTACCGATGTGAAATGAATAGAAATATACTACTTGTACAGTTTTTTAACTTGCCTTGCCCCTGCTCTACCAAGGAGTAGGGGTTCTTATATAAGTTGTTAAAAAAGAAATGTGGTAATAAACTAGCTTTATTATCACATTTTAAAAAGATTAGTTAATATATGTTAGCATTTATGCTACCAGATTAAGGGAGTTAACCTCAAAAGTTAACTCCCTTTTCTTTTTTATTTAGCGATGACCAATTTCCCTTGTACACGTTGTCCACTTTGTAAAGCTAGTTCATAAATATAGGTGCCATTTTGTAAATGACTCACATCTATTGTTTGAGGATTAGCAACTTGCATTAGCTTGGCACCTAGCACATTGAAAATGTCTAGTTGAGTAGCATTCGTCGCTTCTATTGTAAATATATCTTGTGCTGGATTAGGATAAGCGCGAATAGACGCACCCGTTACCGCTTCAGTAGCTACAAACCATTCATTTTTAAAAGTATTGAAATAACGTTGTGCATTTAAAAAACAAAATAGCGCGCAATCATTATGATTAAACGGGCCAAAATCTTGTTTCTCCACCTGTGTAGCCCCATTAGCAATCCATGAATCATAAGCCTTCTCCGCATTTTTATACGTTACCTGATCATCTCCCTTGCAGTATAACAAACGTACTGGAGCTTTAGGAGCCCAATCAATTAGGTCGTTTTGAGCAAGTGCTTGGCGTAAGGGATGATTGAGGTCATTCTCAAAATCTTGCATAATACTGTCTACAACCATATCTCTAGGTACAGGTTCGCACATTTGATTAATGGCTCCCATGGAGGTTTCGCCAGCAGTAAAAGTAGGATAGAGTAGGGTGTCATAAGGTGCCTTAAACACTTCTTCAACCGTGAAGTCTGCTAATAATTCAGGATACATTTCTTGATAGGAAAAAACAATATAAGGTAGGTAGCCAGGAGTAGGGTAGGGATCATGAGAAATAATCACATCTACCTGTGCTTCTATTAGATCATAAGGGCCAGACATTGGAGCAGAAGCAGTGACGGTAAACTCATCTGAATATTCTTCTTCAATCATTTTATGTGCCGCAGCAGTGGCATAACCTCCTTGCGAATAGCCAAATAAAAATAATTGACCATTAGTAGTTGTCCCTACTGAATCTATTAACTGATGGGTACTACGAATCATATTCACTACCGTATTGCCATGTGAGAAGTAGTGAATATAAGGAGGGATTTTTACTTTAGGGTCACTAAAGCCCAAGCCCAAATAGTCAGTCATTGAAACGATAATTCCAGAAGAGGCGAATAGTAAACCTACTTCATACTGTCCACCATTTAAATGACTAGGGGTATTTGCCTTTTTAGCTTGTGTGCCATGCTGATAAGCGGCTATTGGAATCGCACTACTGGTACGAGGAATAGCAATGGCTCCACTTGCCTGTACAAGCGAATCGGGATGTTTGTAAGGAGTATTATAAAGTACCTTATAAATATCAACCGGATATTCAGGACTGATAACACTAGGAGGAACTCCTAAATCAACCATAAATGCTTGTAAGTCTTCAAGGCTATACGATTTTAAGAGTTCATACGATTTTAGTTGACTAAATGCACTTACATAAATAAGACAGAAAAACGTGGTTAATAAAGCTCTTTTCATATTTTTAAATGCTTACTTA
>JAHDDN010000021.1:0-20158 GCA_020629335.1 Chitinophagales bacterium
TATAGCCATTGGCTTGGGCTCGCTCATGGGCCTTTTTTAGGAAGGCTAAACGATCATGGCGGTAAAGCTGAATGGTATTAAATATAATAGGCAAGTCTTTGTTACAATCTTGCATTAGTTCTTCTACCATCTCGTCCATGGCGGCTTGCATCCAGCTTTCTTCTGCATCTATATAAATGCCTACTTTTGCTTTTAGGGCTGCTTCGCCTATTTCTCTCAAGCGATTCTTGGCGTCAAATAGCTCCTCCTTTTCTTGATCGCTCAAAAACTCATCGGCGCTACGCTTCTCTAAGATGATATTCCGAATCAAACTTGTGATCTTGCTGGTGACTACTGGCACGGCTTCTTTATCTTCTGCATAAAGAATGGCCTCTATCAACTTATTTTTGGCTTCTTCAAAGTCAGCGACTGTTTCTTTGCCCTCTACGCCATAGTCCAAGAAGGAATCTACGCCGTATTCGGCCAGCTTATCTACCGTTGATTTGGTTTCTTCAAAAGTTTCTCCACCACAAAATTGCTCAAAAATAGAATATTTCACCATTGACTCAACAAATGGTATATTCCACTTCAAGGCTTTGGCTGCTAATTGACTCCCCCAATTAGCGACAAATTGCTTATTCATCATACTAAACAAATAGTAAGCTTCTCGCAATTCACCAGGTTTTTTCATCGCAAATGCGATTTCTGTATTATCGAATGAAATATTTGACAAAATATGACCGTTTTAGCATAAGTAATGATGCAGTATCCAACTCAAACAATTATCCCCTATCTATAGCGTCATTACCTAAATTATTAAATTCTCCAATGTCAGGCAGCACTTTTACATCCTAAAGTATCTTATCTCTATACAATTATTCGTCCATTTCGTGACGAATAACAAATCCTTCTCAATTCATAATGATTTCGGGTGCAATTTCAGCATACCATGTCATTAAAACAACATTATTAACAAAAAAAATCTTTTGTTAGTGAATTGTTCAAAAAAAAACCTATTTTTAATCTCGAACTCTGCCTGAATTAGAGAATATTTGAAAAATTTATGATATGACGAAGCGTTACTTTAGGTATTTAGTATTAAGTGTTGTGGCAATGATTGCCATAAATGATCTTTCGGCACAGGATATTCACTTGTCGCAGTATTATGCTGCGCCAATGCTATTAAATCCAGCAACCACTGGACAATTAGATGGTTGTTACCGATTTGCAGCTAATTATAAGAATCAGTGGGGATCTATCCCAGCTCCTTATAATACCGTTGCGGCCTCCTTTGATATGCCAATATTAAGAGGATCTTTAGGCATTGACCACGCTGGCGTGGGACTTGCTTTCTATAATGATCGCTCTGGTGATGGTATCTTGAATGATATGTCCGTTATGGGTTCTGTAGCCTACCACAAGGCTTTTGATCGAAATCGACGCTTTGTCCTCTCCTTAGGAGCACAAGGAACCTATAACTACAAAACGATTGACTTCACTAAATTGTATTTCGAAAATCAATTAACTGGTGATTACACTTTCGATCCAGCAGCTCCTAATGGAGAGCCTATCTTTGATAACCAAATTGGCTTCTTCGACGTTCAAGCAGGCGGTTTATTAGCTGCTAAAGTTTCTACTGGCTTGAATCTTTATGCGGGTATGTCTTACTACCACTTAACGAAGCCTAATGAGACTTTCAAGGAAGAAACGAATATCCGTTCTCCTCGTTTAGTAGTTCACGGTGGTGGTAATATCCAAATCACTGAAGACTTTAGCTTCAATCCTAATGTGCTTTATATGGCACAAAACACAACCAGCGAATTAAACGTAGGGGGTGCATTCGGTTATCACTTCGATCAGGGTAGTGGCTATGGCCGTGCTGCTGAGTCAGGTTATGATGGTTCTGCTTTCTACTTAGGTGCTTGGTACCGTTGGGATGATGCTATCGTAGCTGTAGCTGCCGTTGATTACAACAGCTTCAAGTTCGGTTTCTCTTACGATATCAATATCTCTGATTTAAGAACGGCTTCTTTAAGCCAAGGGGGTATCGAATTATCAATGATGTACATTGGCTGTATGGGTGAGCGTCGTTCTTATCCACCAGCATATTGTCCTCGTTTCTAATTCAATGAAAACAAATCACAAAAGCGCTTATCGGTTTATACTGATAAGCGCTTTTTTATTAGGGCGTGCCCCATTATTTTTTGAACCTCTGGTAAAATATAACTGTTTCGCAAGAGGGCGGACACATAGGTCCGCCCCTACAAAAGCTAAAAAAATAATGGGACCGGGCTGTCCGCTCTTATGTGGCTATGTGTCAGCTACTCCGCTAAGGCTCAGTTGTCTGCCCTACGGGCCAGCCTGCCTGAGCCTAAGCTCCATAAGCTGCCCCATTGACGCCACATACCGCTACCATCCCTCACGCATAAAAACTTCCCATGACACCAAAATTCACCAACATCTCTGCCGAAACATTCCAATCCCTAATACTGAAACCCAACACCATTCTATTGGACGTCCGTACTCCCACAGAATTCACCACTGCCCACCTAAAAGATGCCCTCCTGATCGACATTAAATCTCCGCATTTCATTGAAGAAATCCAAGAGTTAGATAAGGATGCTAACTATTTGGTCTATTGCCGAATAGGTGTTCGCTCTGCCAATGCTTGCCACTATATGGCACAAATCGGCTTCACCAAATTGTATAATTTGGAAGGGGGGATTGTGGATTGGGTTGATAAGGGGTTTCCGATTGGGGATGTCTTATAAAAACAAATTCTTATAAATGGTGTAAACGGTATTGGTGGGTACTATCTCGATATTAAATTTGGATTGGTCTACGCCTTTATTAGAGGTGGAGATGAAAATCTTTTCAAAACCTAGGCGGTCTGCTTCGGCGATGCGCTGATCAATACGGTTGATACTTCTTACCTCACCAGATAAACCGACCTCTCCTGCCATGCAAACATTATTCGGGATCGACTTATCCTCAAAAGAGGAAAGTAGGGCCGCAATGATGGATAAATCAATGGCTGGGTCCTCTACCTTGATACCTCCAGCAATATTGATGAATACATCCTTATCCCCAAACTTAAAACCACAACGCTTCTCCAAAACTGCCAATAACATATTCAATCGGCGGATGTCAAAACCTGTGGCGGAACGCTGTGGATTACCGTATACTGCCGAACTGACTAATGCTTGTGTTTCTATCAGTAGGGGCCTTAAGCCTTCCATTGTAGCGGCAATACTGATCCCACTCAAATCTAAATTATTCTCTGATAGGAGCAGCTCTGATGGGTTCTTTACTTGTCTTAGACCTTTTTCGTGCATTTCATAAATACCCAATTCTGCGGTGGAGCCAAAACGATTTTTCTTGGTTCGCAAGATGCGGTAAGAATAACTTCTATCTCCCTCAAACTGCAATACCGTATCCACCATATGCTCTAATATTTTTGGGCCTGCTATCGCGCCATCTTTGGTGATATGACCTACTAAAAATACGGGTGTATTACTCTCTTTTGCGAATCGCTGTAGTTCTCCTGCACATTCTCTGATTTGGGAAACGCTACCTGGAGTAGACTCAATGTAAGGAGAATGCAAAGTCTGAATAGAGTCGATAATCAGTACATCTGGCGCCATTTTCTTGGCATTATTGAGTATTTTTTGGGAGTCTGTTTCTACTAATAAAAAACAGTTGGAGTTTAGTCCGCCCATACGGTCGGCTCGCATTTTGATTTGTTGTGCGCTTTCCTCTCCTGATACGTAGAGTATTTCATGTGAATTACCTAATTGTAATGCCAATTGTAGTAATAGGGTTGACTTGCCAATCCCTGGCTCCCCTCCTATGAGTACGATACAGCCTGCTACGATTCCGCCTCCTAAGACTCGATTCAATTCTCCATCTTCTGAGACTAAGCGAGGGACGCTTTCGTGCTGAATTTCGGTGATACGTTGGGGGGCTTTTTGGTTGGACATCGCCTGCTCAGTATAATTCGCAGGGCTGGAGGATTTGGAGCCACCTTTTACTTTCTCTTCTACAAAGCTATTCCATTGGTTACAAGTAGGACACTTGCCTAACCATTTGGCCGAGTCATGTCCGCATGACTGGCAGATATATACTGTTTTTACTTTTGCCAATTGAATTATTTTTTCTTTTCGTACAGTTTTTCCTTGTCTACTTTTTCTACTTCTGTGTCATTTTCTAATTCCTTAGCGATGGCTCGGTAAGGGGCTACGACTACTTCATCTCCTTTTGACAAGCCCTCCAATATTTCCATATAGGTATCATCTTGTATGCCTACCTTGACTACTTGTTCATTCACTTGTTTTCCATTGTAAACAAACACGACCTCTCTTAATTCTTCTTCTCCTTCTTTGCCTGTCTTAAGTGAATCAGCTAATGCTCTGACCGTTACTGCTTGTACGGGTATTGTCAATATTTTTTCTTTCTTTTCCGTTTGTATATCAACTGAAACAGACATGCCTGGACGGAAAGGAAACTGCTTTTTATTTTTATCTAAAAGATCTTGATAAGATGATTTTAGCAATCGTACCTTGACGCTAAAATTGGTGACTTGATCGGTTGAAAGCTGGCTGGTAGCATTAGAAGAACTGGAGATTTGCGTTACTATACCTTTGAATTTTCTGTCAATATAGGCATCTACTTCTACAATTGCGGTATCTCCTACATTCACTCGAATGATATCATTTTCGCTTACATCTACTCTGGTTTCCATTTCGTCAAAATCAGCTATACGCATGATTTCGGTTCCTGAAAATTGGGAGGTTCCCACGACCCTTTCTCCTTGTTCGATATTGAGTAAAGATATAATTCCTGATGTAGGTGCATAAATATTTGTTTTGCGCAAATTATCTTTGGCTTCTTTGAGAGATGCTTGCGCACTTTGCACACTAAATTGGGCAGCTTCGACTGATTTCCCTGTTGCTTTAATATCTGCATCTATGGTTTGTAAGGCTACGTCGGCATTTTCTAATTCTACTTTAGAAAGAATTTCGTCTTTAAAGAGTTGTTCGTTTCGCTTTAAAGTTGTTTCTGCTTGGGCTCTTTGGACGTCTATTTGAGAAAGACGAGCTTCAGATGTTGCCCGATTGGCTTTAGCGGTATTGACTGCGGCTTCTGCTCTCGCCACCATTGATTTGTAGATTTCAGGATCAATTCTGGCTAATAAATCACCTTGTTTCACAGAGTCCCCTTCCTCAACCTTCAATTCTACCACTTCCCCAGATACATCCGCACTAATTTTGACCTCTACTTTAGGATAAATTTTCCCACTGGCAGAGACCGTTTCTATGATCGTCCGATTTTTAGCCGCTTCAGTACTGACTTTGGTGAGTTTTTTCTTGCCTATCCAGCCTTGTCTTTTGCCTACAAAAGCAAAGATCGCAAGCAGGGCTATAATAATGCCTAAAGTGATTAGCAGTTTTTTCATTGTTTTTTCATTATAAAATCACTCCAAGAGAATGATAAATAAATCTAAAGATAAAATTTTATTACTAAGAACTCATTTAAAGTTTTTCTGCTGGCTTAGAAAATAGTTGATTTTCCGTATTTCTGCGTTATTTTATCGGTCCGTAGCGCTGCTATGCACCTCAAAAATGCCTTGAAATACGAAAAATCACCTTATTTTCAGCTTCACCATAAAACTTTAAATGAGTTCTAAGTATGAACCATACAAAATTATAAATTCGCCTTAATGTAATTTCTCATGCTTTCGAGCATCTTTGTTTATAAGGGAATTACTGGCTTAGGGATGGAAGTGGTATGTGGTGTCGAGAGGGGGCTTACGGAACTTAGCTGGACGCAGGCTGGCCACGCAGTGGCAGACAAGTACAGCTTAGTGGAGTAGCCGCCGAACAGCCACATAAGAACGGACAGCCCGACTGCTGCGCTTCGCTTGCAATGATTAATGCATAATGATGAATGATAAATATTAGCTTCCTGCTACGCACTCGCTTTTGTGTGCGCAGCAGGAAGCCCCAAATTTAGATAAATAGTTAATTGGTAATTAGAAAAGTCTAATCACTATTCAACTAATACACTAATTAACTATTCAACTAATACACTAATTGATTCTAAGTTTTTCGCCTTTGTAGAAACGGAGGATATTTAGTCTAAAGACGTAATTGTATTTGGCGCTTTGGAGATTGAGTTCGCCTATTGCGAGTCGATCTTTGGCGCTATTGTATTCGAAGGCATTGACGACGCCTAAGTTGAATTTTTTCTCTGCTTGTTGATAAGCATTTTGAAGAGCTGTTACATTGGTTTGCGCTGCTTCGTAGCTTTTAGCGGCTGCGATTAAATTATAGTAAGCGTCTTCTACTTCTTTTCGGAGATTATTTTTGGCTATTTGGCCACTTAGGCGAGCATTTTGAGCATTGATTTCGGCTCTTTTTACATTGCTATTTACTCGGCCATTATTAAAAATCGGTACAGAGACATTGATTCCTATGTATGCATTGAGGTTATCGCTCCATTGTTGGATGACATTGGCATCTTCAAAAATTGGAACTGTTTGTGGAACAAAAACCGTTTGGCCATCCAATTCAAATAGAGGCACGTCTACTGTTTCTGTACCTATATTTCTGACCCCTAAACTGGAACCGTTTGTTCCTATCGTACCATTTAAACTCACATTAGGGTATTTGGCTCCTTCCGCTATTTCGATTTGTTGATCAGCTATTTGGCCTTGTAATTCTGCGGCTTTGATCTCAGGGCGTATGCCTAAAGAGGAGGTATAGATTGCTTTTGAACTGAGATTTTGTACTTCTTCAGCTGGTGGCAATTCTACATCAGGAATTTCGATTAGGAAGCCATCATCCGTATATTCTATTAATTGGTATAAATTGAGGTAGCCTTGTTGGAGGCTATTTTCGGCATTGGTGATATTGAGTTCTTCATTAGCAATTTGTGATTCAATATCGTAGAGGTCTCCTTTAGGCATGACTCCTGCCTTGACCATTTTTTCCATTTGGGTTAATCGGTCTTGCGACAATTTGATTTGATTATTCAGTACTTTTAATTGCTCTGTCGTTTGGAGAATGGCTAAATAAGCGGAGAATACGGCTAAGCTAATGTCTTCCTCTGTCGCTTTTTTATTGATGTCTGCCAATTCGTATTGCATTTCGCTGGCTTTGATAGCATTCTTTATTTGGAAGCCATTAAAGAGGTTGAAGTTGGAATTGAGGGATAGGCCATTGGTCGTGATACTTTCTGTACTGAAGTTATAGGTAGTCGGATCAATTGAGCGACCGAAGTTATAGCCGTATCGGGCACTTCCATTTAAATTGGGTAAAACGTCCCTTTTGCTTTGTTCAAAATCAATTCTGGATATTTCCTTATTGAAATCTAGTTGTTGGAGTTGGATATTATTTTTGAGTGCATGTTGAATGCATTGATCTAAACTCCAGCTTTCTTGCCCGAATAGGTTACAGCTAAAGATCCAAATAAAGGGGAGTAATAATAGGGTTTTTAAATTCATAATGAGTTATTTTGTAGTATTGTATTACATTTAAGTAGTTACTAAGACTTTGCCAAAATCTTTACTAATTAGTATATCGGCTTAAGTTAACAAACTTATATCATTACAACTTATTAAAAAAGGTTATTTTTTACTAAAACATTTTTTTTATGCTAAAGATTCATTCACACGAGTATTATATGCAGCAGGCGCTTCGTCAGGCACAACAAGCATTTGAGGAAGATGAGGTACCTGTAGGAGCAATTATAGTTTGTAATGAGCAAATCATTGCCAGGGCTTATAATCAGGTAGAGCGATTAACGGATGTAACTGCTCATGCTGAAATAGTGGCAATTACTTCTGCCTTTAATTATTTGGGTAGTAAATATTTGAATGAATGTACTTTATACGTAACACTGGAGCCATGTGTTATGTGTGCTGGCGCTTTAAACTGGGCACAATTGAAAGGCTTAGTCATTGGTGCGAGAGATGAGAAGAGAGGATTTAGTAGGCATCAACCGAGTTTATTACATCCTAAGACGGAGGTGATATTTGATATTGAAGAAGCGGCTTGTAGTAGCTTAATGATTGATTTTTTTAAGCAAAAACGTTAAGTGAAACAAAATAAATAAACTATGCCATTAAGCCTTATCTTTTTGACTGTTTCTTCGTTAAAAAAATGGTCCCATAGCCCTGCTATGCAACATTTTTTTGCCTAAAAACAGCCAAAAATATTGCATTTAATTTGGCCTATTTTATTTCTTCTATTTCACTAAGCCTTACCTTTGAATAATTAGAGATTGTGTTTGAATCTCTTTATTTTCGCCTTCCAAGCTAATGAAATAGGCTCCCTCAGCTAAATGGGATAAATCAATGCTTTGGCTATCTGCTGTCACTTCTTGTACGAAAACGACTTGTTGTTGAGTATTTCGGATAGTAATTAATTGAGCAGTGGCATAATTAGGCTCGATATTAACATTATCATTGGCAGGATTGGGATATAGTTCAAAATGTTTAGTAGTGATTGTTTCATTCGCAATATTCGTCGAATTTACTAGCACATCAAAATCATAGATACAATTCATTGGTAAATCGTAGAAAGTACCCGCCAAAATGATTTGACCAGACAGTAGATAATCAGCTGGTAAGTTGTTTAGGTTATCTATTGTTAGATTATGAACACTGGTATCTTGAGCATTAAAAACGGTAGGAAAATTAAAGCTTTCAATTTCAGCATCGCTACTCAGAATTTGGATAGAAAGTGGGAAGTCGAAATTACTGTCATTAGCAACTACCACATCTAGCTGGTTAATATCATCTGCATTGACCAATACACTTTCTATGGTAATTGAGTCGCATAAAACTTGTGGAGAGAATAAATTAATCGTTCCTTCAAATGAAAGCTCACAATCAAAAGAACCCTCTGCATCTGTGATTTGTATATCTCCACTTACTGGATGATTGATGGGTAAACTGCTTAGATTTTCCATCATTGTATAGGTCAACTCCCAATGGCTTAAGTGAGAAGAGTTAGCAGCGTTAATTCCATATACTTCATCCCCATTACCAAATACCTCTACAGTTGGCAGTATGATTGTCTCGTCATTCAAATTCTCAATCACCACATCTAGAAAATCGGGATTGATAGGATTGTTATAAATCCCAAGTACGATCAATGAATCGCAATCAATTGCCTGTATATCCTGGGATATAGATTGCCCATTTAGCCCGTTAGAGGCTAAAAAGTATAGGCTTATTATTAATAAGGGTAAACGTGGGTACATTTGCTTAATTTTTAACAGATCCTATTATGAAGTTGGGTAATCCACTTATAATGGTTGCAAATCTCAAACTATAGATTACTCGTTTAAGACGTTGATAATACGCAAAAGTACCAGTTTTTAGGAATTTTGTTTAGGAAGCTTAAATATTATTCAAATATAAAAGGGCTGGACGTATTCCGCCCAGCCCTTTTACTATCTGTAAAGGATTTTAGTTTGATATAAAAATGAGTAAGTAGATATTTTTTACTAGAAGAAAAGCTGTGTTAAGGCTTCAATGGGTCCTTGCCTTCATCAGGCTTCACATTAATCAACAAGTCCTCTATGACACCTGCCGTACCAGCAGGATCTTCTTTTATACCAAGAGAAAGATCATTTGACCCATTAGAGGCAACTCCTTCAAGCGCTTCTAGTCCTTGGGTATTACCAATACTAGTTAATACGCTTATTGCATTAGCAATGCCTGGTGGATTTTCTCCATTACCTCCCAGTATATTTTGCTGCTCATTATTATTTAAAGAAAAAATTTTAAAATGTTTCATTATTTTCAATTTTAGACTTTGACCGAATTATTCTTGATACCATCATTGTAATTAGATTCAATATTTATGCCAATTACAATAATACAGGACATGATTGATTCACGCCTTTGTTATTTTACACTCATATGTTTACGAGAACCGTTCTCAAAAGGTTTCATATTCATGCCTTTTTTTTAATTAATTAACTATGCACCTAAAAAATGCCTTGAATTACGAAAAAACAGGTCCTTTTCAGCTTCATCATAAAACTGAGTTCTAAAATAATGTTGCAGCTTCCTAATTATATCGCAATATATACTACGGTAAAGATATTGCCAAACTAATTGACCTCTTATATATACACGGATATAGGTCATTTTATTATGCAATTTCATTGCCAATCCTGTTTAAACATAAGAACTCATTTAAAGTTTCCTACTAGCTTAGAAAATGGCTATTTTTCCGTATTTCTTCGTTATTTTTTCGGTCCGTAGCCCTGCTATGAACCTCAAAAATGCCTTGAACTACGAAAAAACAGCTAATTTTCAGCTTCATTATAAAACTTTAAATGAGTTCATAGTACAAAACAAAAGGGCTATGCAAATGAATGCATAGCCCTTTTCAATAAGAGTCTTTGAACTAAGTAATTGAATTATCTTTTATAGCTTGATCAATAACTCTGTATGTTTCTTTTTTCCAATTTTTAGAGTCACATAATATATTCCTGATTCAAATTCAATCGAAGGAATAAAGATGGTATTTTCTCCTCTAACTAAATTATAAGTTCTACTATAGATCACATTCCCGCTGGTATTGACTATCGTTAATTCTCCGTCTGTTGCAACACGAGAATCATATAATAAGCTAGAATTACCTAAAGTTGGGTTAGGTGTCAAAATAATATCATGCTCCAGCAATTCTTCAATAATGGTTGATTGCATCGCTACAACAACCTCTGACTCTCTTATTTCAAAATCCAAGCCTGAATAGCTTATTTCATCAGTTGTAATTGCGATAGCAAATTGCTCTGATATCTTATCAACAATTTTTACTTGGAGCTTATAATTACCGAAATTAATATTTTCTAACTGGTAAAAACCATTTTCATCCGTAAAAGTATTCGATACTATCTGATTATTTTCATCCAGTAACTCCACTTTTACATACTCTATATTTAAATTTTCGTCGGCATTTACTACATAGCCCTCAATAAATCCAGAGCCATCCGAAATAACTGTTAGTAAATCAGTATTAGCTACCAAATTAACTGATAGTGTAGTTTGTAATAAGAACAAAAAGCTAATAAATACAATCACTTTTCTCATTAGTGTATATTGATTTAGTATAATTATATTGTAGTAGGACATAAATCGCCCGTAAATATCAATGTTTTTTTTGTAAAAATGAGTCGCATAAAATTCAAAAAGAGGGATTTAGAGTTATTTAGGGGCTTCCCCTTCGGGTCGGGCTGTCCGCTCTTATGTGGCTATATCCTTCCTACTTCACTAAGCTGCACTTGTCTGCCACTGCGTGGCCAGCCTGCGTCCAGCTAAGTTGCGTAAGTCAGGCTATTTACGCCACATACCGCTACCATCCCTAAGCCAAGGTAAAAAATAAGCTATTTTGCAATCACAATACGCTGCTCAATAGCTCCTTCCGCAGTTGTAATCCTAACGATATGAATACCGTTGTTCAATTCAGCTAAATTCAACTGATGAGCTTTTTGATTTTTATTAATTACTTCTTCATATACCAATTGCCCCATTAAGTTGAGTACACTAATTTCTTGCATATCCACCAATTGATCAAAAGCTATATTTAATTGGTCTTTTACAGGGCTTGGCCATACATTTAATTGGTTATCAGGGCTTAGCCAAAGTTCATTTCCTGTTACAATGATAGAATCCCCTTCCTTGTTCACTGATATTTCCTCTCCTGTATTCGTAATAATTGTTACATTACCAAAGCTCAATGATAACTCCACTTCTGTTTTACCAATTAGTAAGTCTTCCATAACGAAGCTAAGCGTCCCTACACCTCCACTACCACTAACGGCTTGTTTATCTGTTCGAGTAAGCGCTGCTTCAATTACTCCATCTAAGTTTTTCACTAAGGAAAGCGTCGTATTACTATCTCCAAACCAAGAATCGCCGAATGTAATATCCATAGTCGATTCATCTATCTCCGCTCCATCATAATAAATATTGAATGCTACCCCATATATGTCCTCCATAGGAACATCTGCATCACCTAACTCGATAGCAACATTCACCAAATCACCTTCCTCTACTATTTCATTTTCTATATTTAAGTAAATGCTTAAACCAGACTCTACTTCTTCTGCATCCTCTGTTTTACCTTGTAGCATCTGATAGTTTTGGTCAATTACATTCACATCAGACTCTCCGACAGCACCATCTCCATTACAATCCGCATACATCATATTCATTCCATTAAGGAAACTAAACGCCCAAGGCAATGACCATTGTTCTTCCCATTGAGAAAGTATAGCAATGATTTCTTGTGTTGTCATCTCTGCATCTTCTCCAGCTCCAAAAGAAGTAACTACGGAAATATCTCTCGGTGCCCCTTCCATGCCATAAGCCAAACCAATAGGTAGTAAATCCCAAGCATTTACTACTCCATCATTGTCTGTATCACCAGGCCAAATAGGCATCGCCTCTATAGTGAAAGGATCATTGTCAATTGAGGTAGCCGAACTATCATGAATAATAAAAACCTCTCCCATGGCATAAGGATAACTACTATTATCACAGTACAAGCCATACAATAAATAATCAAAAACACCTGATTCACAATTAAAACTATTGAGCATATCAGCAGATGGAATATAGGTGAGTATATTTGTCTCATCTATAAAAGCAGTACCATTATAAGGTTCAACCTCAATGCTGACATTACATACCTGATCATTAAGTATGTCATTTAAAAGCACATCTATTTGAACCGCATCTGGGCTACTCAAGTAAATCGTATCTGCGTTCACTGATGGATCTTGCGCTATCAAGCTTAAGCAAGCAAGCAATAACAGTGAAAATGTAAGTAAATATTGTTTCATCTTGGGATAATATTGTAAAGATTTAATATCGTCTAAAGCCATTTAGTAGAATAACTTTAGCGTTAAATCCTTGGATTATAGCAGGCATCTAATCAAAGATCGTGGTTTTTTGAGTCAAAAAAAAATTCAATTTTATAGGCCTTCCAAGCATTTTTTTAAGCCTTTTTCGTAATTTAGGGGCAACAAACCACACAACAAAACAACATAACACACTGAAAAACAGATCATTAAAGCAAATTTAAACATTATTCATTTTTGGCCATCTATTCCCTCATTCCAAAGAAAATAGACGCCACTTATATGAGTAAGCAAAATATTTGCCATTGTTCTACTTCTTTTTGATCACGAATTCCCCATTTATTTTATAGAACTCATTTAAAGTTTTATAATGAAGCTGAAAGCCTGTCCTGTAAGGATTAGCTGTTTTTTCGTAGTTCAAGGCATTTTTGAGGTGCATAGCAGGGCTACGGACCGAAAAAATAACGAAGAAATACGGAAAAACAGCCATTTTCTAAGCCAGTAGGAAAACTTTAAATGAGTTCATAGTGTTGTTAATAGATTTTCTATGTTAGAAAGTAAAATGCTCAATTTATTGCGCAAATTAGGTCCCAAACAACTAAAAAAGTTGGGGGATTTTGTTGCCTCTCCTTATTTCAATAAAAAGGGGGAAGCCATATTGCTATATAACTATTTGATGAAATATAAGCCTACTTTTGACCATAGTGCTTTAACTAAGGAGAAAGCCTTTTCCTTTATTTTCAAAGATCAAAAATACAATGAGAAAGAAATAGGTTATTTGATGAGTAATATGGTCAAACTAACTGAAACCTTTCTAATGCATGAAAAAGCAGCAGAAATGCCTGTCGAATCCTATATGCATCTATTAGAGTTATACCAAGATTGGGATATGGAACCCTCCTTCTTCCAATGGCTAAAAACCGCTCGCAAGACCTTAGCAAAATATCCTTTTAAAAATGCAAACTACTATTATTTTGAATATTTGCTTAGCAATATAGAAAACACCTATTTTGATAAAAAGAAAAAACACGTACACGATCAAAGCCTCCAAAATGCTATTAATCACTTAGAGGAGTTCTATCTGGCCATGAAACTCAAGTATTGTTGTGAAATGCTAAACCGTAGGGTAGTCATGGAAAGTACTTATGAAATCCGTTTCTTGGATGAGATTTTGGCTCATTTAGATAATAATCCTATTTCGGAAAATGCTTATATCAGTATTTATGGCAATATTTTAAGAGCCATGCTATATAAAGATGATTTTAAGTATTTTCAGTTATTAAAGGAGCAATTAGCCGAACATGCGGATGAGTTACCTAAGGATGAGTTACGTACCATGTACTTATTTGCTATCAATTATTGTGTAAAGAATACTAATTCAGGTAATGATCAATTCCTTAGAGAAATATTCGAACTCTATAAGCATATGATTGAAAGTAAATTGATTTTTGAGAAAGATTATGTTTCTCCTTGGAGCTATATGAATATAGTTGTAGCTAGTGTACGGATTGGAGAATATGAGTGGACAGAGAAATTTATAAAACAGCATAAAAAGCATATTGATCCCAAATTCAAATTAAATGCTTATACCTATTCCTTAGCCTACCTTTACTTCCATCAAAAAGATTTCAATAAGGCATTAGAATTACTTAATAAAGTCGAGTTTGATGATATATTCTATATCGTTGCCTCTAAAGCCTTGCTTTTACGTATTTATTATGAATTAGATGAATTAGGACCACTTTGGTCTTTATCTGAATCTTTCCGTCTTTACTTAAGAAGAAACAAATTAGTCGCTGAAGGGAAAAGAGAGGTATATGTTAATTTAGCCCGCTTCGTAAATCGCCTGAGTCGAATTGAAAAAGGCAACCATAAAGCACTTAATAAGCTGAAAGAACGTATTCTGTCTAGTAAGACTGTACAAGCCCCCTGGTTATTAGAAAAAATTGCTGAAAAACTTTAAAGTATTAGCAAATTGGCTATTGATAGTCAACAACTTACCTAACAAGAGTGTTATTAGTTGGCTATTTTCATAATAAATTTTCTTATAGATGTAATCATATTAAAGGCAAACTCAAAGTATCCACAAAATGTAGGATTGTCGTATGTTATATACCTATTAAAAAAAACTCACAATCATGCCTTATAAATAAAGGTTTTTATTAATTTAGCGCTTTATTTTGGAGTTGTTTTCCCAACACTCACCTTTTTTAAATTATTCTAAAAATTCACCCAATTACCTGGCTTAGGGATGGAAGCGGTATATGGCGTTCATGATACGACATGTGTAGAGACGTATTGCAATACGTCTACTACTGTGATGTGCAGGCTGGCCTGAAAGGCAGACAAGCAGCACTTAGCGAACTTGGAGTAGCATAGCCATATAAGAGCGGACAGCCCGACCTGATTTATTTTTTGGCCATCGTTGGGCCGACACATAGGTACGGCCCCTACATACGATGGCCAAAAAATAAATCAGGGAAACCCCAGAGACTTATTCTTTTTAGAAATATAATCAACTTATGACTAGGCTGTTCCCAATAGCTAAGTATAGCGTTGCTATATTGGCTTATATATTTATGACCACTCTATTGAGCGCAAATCATGCCAACTTGTCTGAAAGGGCGATGATTAAGCGGGTGGATGAGGTGCGTCAAACCCCCTCTCATTTTCAAATGATTCCTCCTTTAAGTTATAATGCTTATCAATTTCCTGATGATGCTATTGCTTTTTTGAATTTGTCAAGCGACTATTCATTTGAGTTGGAGAAGGAATGGAAGGATCAATGGGGTCATCAACATTTTAAATTCCAGCAATATTATCAGAATATTCCTTTGGAGTTTTGTGTGTTGAGTTTACATGAGAAAAATGACTTGCTTCATGCAATAACTGGAGATTGGGCGAAGGATATAATAGTCAGTACCAATGCTGCTTTAGCAGAAAATCAGGCTTTATCAATCGTTTTGCAAGATGTTGGTGCAGAGACTTATAGTTGGGAGGTGGCTGGTTCTTGTGATTCTAATCATTGGGTTGAAGAGGAATGTGGTACTCCTGAGGGTGAGCTAGTGATTTTAAGAGCAAGTGATACTTATCAATTGGCTTATCGTTTTCGGATTCATGCAGTGGAGCCGCATTATACGGCAGAGTATTATGTGGATGCGCATAGTGGGGCCATTTTATTAGAAAATGCGCATCATCATGAGATAGATGTTGCTGGAGAGGCAGCGACTAAGTATTATGGAGAAAGAGACATTGTGTGTCATGAAACAAGTGATGCTTATATACTAAGAGAGTATGGTCGAGCAGAGGAGATCATTACTTATAATTTGGCTGAATCGGTATCACCAGCTTTAGCGGTGGATTTTACAGATACCAATACTTACTGGAATAATGCAAATGCTGCACAAGATGAAGTAGCAGGGGACGCACATTGGGCGATGGAAATGGCCTATGATTACTATGATTCTTATCATGGCTGGCAAAGTTATGATGGGAATAATGGAGTGATTAAGAGTTTTGTGCATTATGGTGAGGGGCAAAATAAGGCCTTTTGGGATCCTTACGGTCGTATATTTTTAGGAGACGGGGATGGAGATCTTTTCTCTCCTTATGCGGCTTTGGATGTAATTGGGCATGAGTTCACTCACGGAGTAGAAGATCATTCTGCTGATTTAATTTATTCGCATGAATCAGGTGCTCTGAGTGAAGCCTTTTCTGATATGTTTGGGACGGCTGTTGAACGTTTTGCTTTAGGGAGTAATGATTGGCGGATTGCCGCTGACATAACGCTTAATGGGCAAGGGATTAGGGCAATGGATAATCCTAAAATTGCAGATCATCCAGACACTTATAATGGGGAATTCTGGATTAGTGAAGATACTGCTTTAGTGGGCAATGATTTTGGTGGAGTACATACTAATTGTGGAGTCGCTAATTACTGGTTTTATTTACTTAGTGAGGGAGGAAGTGGATATAATGATTTAAATAATAGTTATACGATCAACCCAATTGGATTTGATGAGGCAATAGATATTGCCTTTTATGCTTTCACTAATTATTTAACTCCTAATTCTGATTTTGAGGATGCTCGTTATTACACCATCTTGGCAGCGATTGTTTTATATGGCGATTGCTCTGATGAAATGATTAATACCATTAATGCTTGGTATGCTGTAGGTGTTGGTGCGGAATATAGCGATCAGGATATTATAGTAGAATTTGATACTTATCCAACTAACTTTTGTGAGCCAGGCCAAAGTATACAATTTTTTAATAGCAGCCAGTATGCTAGTTCTTTTAGCTGGGATTTTGGCGATGGCAATACAAGTACTTCTGCAAACCCAAGCCATAGCTATACATCTGATGATAATTTTGACATTAACCTAATTGCTAATAGCTGTTCAGGAAATAATAGCCAAACACTTACCAAAGATGGCTTTATCAGTATTGAAGAAACAAATCTCTGCATTTATAATATGGAAGGTGGAAGTGGAAATGAAGAGATTAACGAGTGTGAAGGGCGTTTGTTTGATAATGGAGGGGGTAGCGGTCCTTATGATAATAATAGCAATAGTCTATTCATCATCAATCCGCCTAATGCCACAAGTGTTATACTAAATTTTGAAACTTTTAATCTTCAGGAAAACTACGATTATCTACACATTTATGATGGAATAGGTACTAGTGCTACCAACATTGGATCTTATACTGGTGACGAATTACCGAATGGAGGAAGTATTGAGTCAAGTGGGGGAAGCATCACCCTAAGATTATACTCTAACAGTTCTGTTAATGATAAAGGATTTGAATTACAATGGTATTGTATTCAAGCTGGTTGTCCTCCGATCAATCCATCATTATTCACCAATAGTGCTGATAATGTTCTTTGTGAAGGAGAGGCTATTATGCTAACGGTAGATGATAATAATGCTTATGAATCATTTGCTTGGTCTAATAGTCAGGATGATGAATCTATCATCGTAACTGAGGCTGGAACTTATAATGTTACTGTTACGAATGAAGATGGCTGTACTGGCACAACAAGTATCAATATAAGTGCTAATTATGTCAATGCAAATGTTGGGCCTGATGCCTATATATGTGAAGGCAATGAAAGTACATTGCAAGCAAGTGGAGGGACTTCTTATAGCTGGACACCTAGCACTGGATTATCTAATCCTAATATCGCTAATCCAATTGCCAGTCCATCTAGTACACAGACCTATACCGTGCTTGTAACGAATGATTATGGCTGTACTGATGAAAGTAGTATGACAGTTCATATCAACGAAAATGATTTTGAAGTAGATATTAATGAACCTTTGAATGTCTGTGCTGGTACCTACACCCAATTAGAAGCAAGTGGAGGGACTTCTTATAGCTGGACGCCTACTACTGGATTATCTGATCCTAATATTGCCAATCCAATTGTGTTATTAGAAAACACACAAGAATATACTGTTATAGCTATAGATGAATATGGTTGTACGGCTAGTGCTAGTACAAGCGTAAATATTGTAGAAGAATTAGACGTTAATATTAGTAATGAAGAGGTAGATATTTGTGCTGGAGAAAGCATTAGCTTAAGTGCCAATGGTGGTCTAACTTATGAGTGGTTTCCTACTATAGGAATAGATGATCCAACTTCTGCCACAGCTGTATTTTCTCCAAGTAGTTCACAAGAATATACCGTGATAGCAAGTGATTTTTATGGCTGTACTGGAACTGCCAATGTCATAGTTAATGTTTTAGTACCTTCTGTTAGTGCTGGTAATGATCAAACAATCTGCTACGGAGATAATGCGCAACTAAACGCTTCGGGAGGTTTAAATTATGAATGGGCACCTAATGAGGACTTATCCGATTTAAATATTTCGAATCCAATTGTTAGCCCAACAAATACCACAAGCTATACTGTTTCTGTAACAGATGCAATGGGTTGTACTGACGAAAGTACTGTCACGATTACAGTATTAGAGGAACTCGCTATTACAACTAGTGAAAGTATAGAAATATGTGCTGGAGAAAGTGTTGCATTAAATGTGGATGGTGGCACAGCTTATACTTGGTCACCAAGTGAAGGTATGAGCAATCCTAATGTGGCCAATCCAACAGTAGCTCCTTCCAGTACCCAAACTTATACTGTGGTAGCAAGTGATCAATATGGCTGTACAACTGAAGCCGAAGTATTAGTGAATGTCAATCAAGCTCCTAATGCTTGGATCTCAAATACTGCTGATGAGCTAAGCTTGTGCGCTGGAGAAAGTACTACATTAAATGCCATAGTAGAGAGCAATAGTGATAATCTTAGTTATTCTTGGACGCCAATTGAGGGCTTAAGTAATGCTACTATCGCTCAACCTATCGCTAGTCCAACTAGCTCACAAACTTATACCTTAACGGTAAGTGATGAATGGGGCTGTAATACCCAAACAAGTACTTATGTTGAAATCAATAATCTGGAGGTATCTTTGGGGCCAGACTTATCTATATGTCCTAATTCGAGCATACAACTCAATCCACAAATACAAAATAATGGCAGTAATCTTAGTTATCAATGGAGTCCTTCTGAAAGCTTAGATGATGCTAATTCACTAAATCCCACTACTACTACTAATGAGACACAGCTCTTAACACTTACTGTGAGTGACGAGTGGAACTGTACTGCTACAGCTTCCATTACCGTCTTTGTATTAGATGAGCTAAGCATTAGCTTAGAGGAAAATATCAACATTTGTTATGGCGAAAGCGTAGCTTTAAACCCTACAGCTGACCCAAGCTATAACTACCAATGGACAGCAAATGATGATATTAGCAACCTCAATAGTCCTAATCCAAGCGTAGCCCCTAGCAGTGATGAGACTTACTCACTTACTTTTAGTGATGCTACAGGATGTACTGGCGAAGCAACTGTGAATGTGACAGTCAACACTCCTACCCAAGCTAATGCTGGCTCTGATACAAATATTTGTGCTGGTGAATCGGTTGAGCTAAATGCCTCAGAAGGCGAAAGCTTTAACTGGTCTCCTACTGAAGGATTATCTGATCCAACGAGTCAGAACCCTATCGCAAGCCCTAACTCAACACAGGAGTACACAGTCATTATCACTGATGAAAATGGCTGCACAAGTTATGATAGCGTGATTGTTGAATTGAGTACTTTAGAAGGAACCATCAGTGAAAACACAAATATCTGTAATGGAGAGAGTATCAACTTAAATGCAAGTGGTGGACAATATTATGAATGGACACCCAATACTGGACTAAGTGATCCGACTATTCCGAATCCTATCGCCAA
>JAHDDN010000021.1:20258-24773 GCA_020629335.1 Chitinophagales bacterium
CCTACAAGCACTCAAGAGTACACTGTCACCATCTCTAATGATAATGGATGCTCCACACAAGCAAGCGTTTTAATTGGAGTGAATGACTTAATAGCTTCTGTGACTGAGAATAGCAATATTTGTGCAGGAGAAAACATTGAATTAAACGCAAGTGGTGGTCTTTATTACGAATGGACACCTAACATCGGATTAAGTGATCCGACTATTCCGAATCCTATCGCCAATCCTACAAGCACTCAAGAGTACACTGTCACCATCTCTAATGATAATGGATGTTCGACGCAAGAAAGTGTTTTGATTGAAGTCAACGATTTAGAAACTTCTATTAGTGATAATGTAAATATTTGCAATGGCGAAACTACTCAATTAAATGCGAGTGGTGGACAATATTATGAATGGACACCGAGTACTGGATTAAGCGATCCAACTATTGCAAATCCTATTGCAAATCCATCGAGTACCCAAGAATATACTGTCACTATCACCAATGACAATGGATGCACTAAGCAAGAAAGTGTATTAATAGAAGTCAATGTAATGGAAGTTAGTGTGAGTGAAAATACTAATATTTGTACAGGAGAAAACATTGAATTAAATGCAAGTGGTGGACAGTATTACCAATGGACGCCAAGCACTGGTTTGAGTGATCCCAATATCGCTAATCCTATCGCAAGCCTTAGCAGCACACAAACTTATACTGTCGTCATTTCTAATGATGAAGGCTGTAGTACGCAAGCATTGGTAACAATAGGTGTTTGGGAAGAATTACAAATTGATTTAGTAGAGTCAGTAGAAATCTGTGAAGGAGAAAGTTTTATCTTAAGTGCCACTGGAGCTAGCGAATATGAATGGGATGCCAATGAAGCCTTGTCGGCTACTGATATTCCGAACCCTAGTGTTTACACTCTAAGTACGCAAATATTTACAGTCACTGGACAAAATATAAATGGCTGTAGTGGCAGTGCAAGCGTAGAAGTAATAGTACACCCAAATCCAACAATCGAAGTCGTTGAAAATGTAGAGATATGCTTAGGAGAAAGTATCGAATTATCTGCTAACGAAGACGGTGCTACTTATATTTGGGAGCCAGCCATCCAACTTTCAGATCCAAACATCCCTAATCCTATTGCTACACCTGAAAGTGATCAAACTTATTCTTTGACCATGACGACTGATGCAGGCTGTTTTGCGGTAGCAGAAGTTTTTGTGGAAGTGCATGAAGCTAATTTTGAAGTAAGCGATAATCAAAGCATTTGTGCTGGGGAAAGTGTTACTCTACAAGCCAATGGTGCCAACGAATATACTTGGTCGCCAAGCGAGAGTTTATCTGATGCAAGTATCGCTAACCCAATTGCCAGCCCTGAAGTTAGCACCACTTATGAAGTCCTACTTACTGATCAAAATGGCTGTACAAAAACAGAAAATATCACTATAGAAGTATTCGATAATCTAATGGGTACTGATAATGACTTATCTATCTGCTATGATAATGAAATTCAACTCAACGCCTTTGGTGGAGCAACTTATGCTTGGTCTCCTACGGATGGACTTTCAAATCCCAATATCGCTAATCCGATGGCTTCACCAGAAGCAACGACCCTTTATACAGTAATGATTACAGACGAAAATGGCTGTAGCAAAGAAAGCTCTCAATTAGTCAGTGTTAGTGATGAGTTAGTCATTTACTTAGAAGAAAGCATTAATATTTGCGAAGGCGAAAGCATAGAACTCAATGCTAATGGAGGAATCCAATATGAATGGGCAGCTGATGAATCATTATCGGCAACAGATATTCCTAATCCTTTAGCCAGCCCTTCTGAAAACACAACTTATTACTTAATCGCCTCCGATCAAAACGCTTGTAGTGGCGAGGCTGAAATTACAATTATCGTTAACGAAAATCCTGTCATCACCTTAGCCGATAGCTTAGAAATTTGCGATGGAGAAAGTATAGAGCTCAATGCAAGTGGCGGAAACACTTATGAATGGAACAATAACGAATTCTTATCCGAGCTAAATATCGCCAATCCAATAGCTAATCCTAATAGCAATCAACTATTTGAAGTCAACGCAATAAGCGAGACAGGTTGTAGCACACAGGATAGCATTTGGGTAATTGTCAATACTAATGACTTTGCCAATATCACCGCTGATAGCGATGTGATTTGCTTAGGCGACAGCGTTCAATTAGTGGCTACAGGTGGAGAAATTTACACTTGGAATGACAATAACTTCATCAGTGATGTTAATTCAGATTCGCCTTATGTCACTCCTGAAATCAATCAAACATTTGTAGTCAGTGTCACTAATGATAAAGGCTGTACTGATAATGCGATGATTCCTATCATGGTCTCAACACTTGCGACTAATGCTGGTATCGACAAAACAATTTGTGCTGGAGAAAGCGTTAAACTACAAGCACAAGGTGGTGAAACTTTCTTATGGGAACCAGCTAATTTATTAAACGACAATAGCTTTTCTAATCCTATTGCCACAGTAAATGAGACGACCACTTTTACACTCACTGCTACGAATGAAGAGGGTTGTAGCAGCACAGATGAAGTGATAATCAATACCGAAATTTGCTGCGAGTCTGCTGGTAGTGGCAGCTTCGAATGGATAGAGTCTGTCACCTTAAATAGTCTCCTAAATCCAAGTGGTTCCAATGCTGGCTATGCCCTATTCGACAATCTAAACATCAACTTCCCAAAAAGCACTCTTCTTAAAATGGCCGCTGCTCCAGGCTATGCCCTTAATCCATATACCCAAGAATGGCAAGTATGGATAGACTATAATCAAGATGGCAATTTTGATGAAACTGAAAGCGTCTACCAAAATACGATCATGGGCAATATTGCATGGGATTTGGTAATTCCATCTAATACACCTACAGGCACCACCAAAATGCGTATTTTGATGCGCCTAGCAAGTGATACGCCTATTAATCCATGCGCGCCAAATCCTACAGGAGAAGTAGAAGATTACATTATCAATATTATTGACTAAATTGGGGACAAGTCAAATCTAACAATGAATGAATCATTCTCCCTCAATTCACCAACTCAACTCAACTCTCCTTCATGAAAAAAAAGTCCAACTTCACCTATTAGGACTCTTTGAAGTAGGTGGTCATATCTCAGGGAATAAATGGTATAAACTCAAGTACAACTTAAAAGCAGCCCAAGAACAAGGCTACCAAAAGGTGCTGACTTTTGGCGGGGCTTTTTCCAATCATATATATGCCACCGCAGAAGCAGGCGCTCGCTATGGCTTAGAAACTATCGGCATCATCAGAGGCGAAGAACAAGCAGAACTGAATCCTACACTCCGCTTTGCAAAAAACAGAGGAATGCAATTAAGCTATATGGACAGAAGCACCTACCGCCGAAAAAAAGAAGCAGACATACTCGCTCACTTACAAGCAGAATGGGGCCCCTGCTACATCATACCCGAAGGCGGAACGAATGCATTAGCTGTAAAGGGCTGCATGGAAATCCCTCCTACTATTGATATTGATTATGATTATTTATGTGCGCCTTGTGGAACAGGCGGCACTTTATCTGGCCTCATAGCAGGCGCACCTAAAGGAGTAAAGGTATTAGGTTTCCCCGCCTTAAAAGGAGCACAATTCCTAGAAAAAGAGATTAGTGATTTATTAAAGGAAAGCACTCAACAGAGCTACGATAATTGGGAGTTAATTTATGACTATCACTTCAAAGGATACGCCCGTTTTAATGAAGAATTACTCACTTTTATGCGAGCATTTAGGCTTAATCAAGGCATTTCTCTGGAGCGCATTTATACCGCAAAATTATTCTACGGATTATTTGACCTGATTGCTAAAGATTACTTTCCCAAGGGCAGCAAAATCGTCGGGGTTCATACAGGAGGATTGCAAGGGGAAAAGGGGTTTCTCTAAACGTTGGAACGTTGGAAATTAGTTAAAGTTTTTTGCTATTAGTTTCTAACAATTTTTATTCTTCAAACTCGCCATTATGATATTTTATTTCCATTTTTCCTTCATTCCAGCCTTTGCTTAAGGCATATTTTATACATTTGGCTACAAATTTTGGAGTTACTTTTTTTATATCGAATGCTGGAGGTCTATTTTCTGGATCATTCAAATAAAGCGCTTCATCAAACCATCCTATATCTACTGTCAAATAGCTATTCTTTATCGATTGGTTGACAACAATTATCTTTTCATTAAATTTCCAAAAGTATACTGAATCATCCATTCTAATTTTTCTAAACCCCTTTAATAAGACGGAGTTTCTTTCGCTCTTTTCTATTATAGTAGGAAACTCCTTTTCAATAATATTGATTAAAGAATCAAAATTCACATACGTTCTAATTCTTTCTTCAAAATAATTTTCATCCTCAAAGAGATCACCCCCATCAAAGACATAAGTATGTAACTGGAATTTACCCTTTACTTGTTCTATGCAAATAGTATATTCTTGATAGTAAAAGATCAACGGCTTTCCATTCTTTAAACTCTTAAATATTCTTTTA
>JAHDDN010000494.1 GCA_020629335.1 Chitinophagales bacterium
GAGGTTGAAATTTTATCATTTATTTAATACCATCAAGGAATTAAAAAGATTGCTTTCTTTGGATTCTTGAATCAAAATTAATATTAATTTATTGAATTCCAATTATTACTTACATAGAACTTTATCGACCCATAGCACTTATGAGCCTCAAAAATGCCTTGAACTACGAAAAATCACCTTATTTTCAGCTTCACCATAAAACTTTAAATGAGTTCATAAAAGCTTTCTATAAATATCATAGGTATTATCTATCAGTCTATTTATAGAAAAGGATTGTAAGTGTCTGGTGGCTCCTTGAATGAGCTGGTTTCTTAACCCAATATTTTCTTTAAGCCTCATCACTGATTTTGCCAGTGTTGCCGCATCTTTTATTGGCGCTAATAAACCCGTTTTTTCATGAATGATGATTTCAGGAATTCCGCCTGCTTGAGTAGCCACTATAGGTACTTTACAGGCTATCGCATCTAAAAGGGAGGTACCTAATCCTTCCGTTTCTGAAGTAAACAAAAATATATCCAGTTCGGGTAGAATGGATGCTATATCATTTCGGAAACCTGTTAGTATTACCTCATTTTTCATGCCTAAATCGTCAATTAGCTGTTCTATGCTAGCTCTTTCTTTACCTTCTCCTATCATAAAATATTTAGCCTTGAGTTCATATTTTGTCTTCAATAGATGGGCTGTTCGCAAAAAAGTCGGATAATCTTTGTGAGGGGCTAAGGCTGCTACATTGCCTATTAATAGCTCATCTTGCTCTATTGGGTAGGTATTTCTTAGGATATTAGTGGATTTAGCGAATTCAAATCTACTAAGGTCTATGGCACTATGAATGGTCAATAAGCGAGTAGTGTCTTTTATTTTTTTAGCTAAAATATTGCGGATGGCGTCAGAGACACAAATGATTTTCAAAATTTGGGGGTGATTATATTTGTAAATGGAATAGCGATTAGCTCTTATTGGAAAGTCTACCCTTCTGGCTAATATCATGGGCGTTGAATTCCCCCAAACATCCGCAGCTAATACGGCTAAATTATGTCCATGAGAATCGTGTATATGCAGTAAATCAATAGATAGTTTTATGCAAAGGGTTTTGATGTAGCGAGCAAAGAGTAAATTAAAGCTATTCCCTTTCTTTTTGGAAAAGTACTGGAGGCTATTTTGTTGGCAGTAGTTTTCCATTTCTCCTCCTTTAGCGCATAAAATATACTGCTCTATCTCTTTTTCCTTAAGCCCTTGCATTAGGTAAGCGACTTGTTGTTCTCCTCCTCGCCATGAGGTCGGTGTTGATAGATGCAATATTCGCATTTTAGACATTTTCCTGATTGTATAGTTCTTTCAGCTTTGCATAACGCAAAAATACGCTATAAGCAGAATTGTAGCACATCACTAAGCCATAGAATCCATCAAAAATACCCCCTTTGAGTAAATAACTTGACCAAAACTTAAATATAGGTTTAGCATATAAATGATAATAATTAACGGCCTTTTGGTCTTCCTTCATTTGCTCCGCTCTTAGAGAAGAAAATCGTTCTATTTGTTGTATATGCTGCCCTATACTATCAATGGTATAATGCAATAAATCCCCCTTAAGCATGCTAACCTTAGCTTCGCTTCTCATGACCACCTTTTCATGTACCTTTTTTCCTTCCCAACTTCCTTGTCTCCTGTCCCAAAGCCTCAACTGATGATCTGGATACCAACCACCATAACGCAGCCATTTTCCACAGTAATTATTGAGCCGCTTCATACGATAGCCATCAGCGCTCCAATTTTGCTTTAGTTCCAAAATTTCTGCTCTTAGTTCAGGGGAAAGTTGCTCGTCAGCATCTAAAGAAAGTATATAGTCATGCTGCGCTTGCTCCATAGCATAATTCTTCTGCTCGACATAGCCTTCAAATTTATTCTTCAATACAATAGCACCCTTGTTTTTCGCCAATATAGCAGTCTCATCTGTCGAATAAGAATCTACTACTATCACTTCATCCGCCACAGCTGCTGCCGAATCTATACAGGCCTCTATTTTTTGAGCCTCATTAAAAGCAATAATAACTAGGGAAATTTTTATCATGAATTTGTTTACTATTGAACTCATTTAAAGTTTTCTAGTGAAGCTGAAAATCAGCTAATTTTTCGTAGTTCAAGGCATTTTTTCGGTTCATAGCAGGGCTATGGGCCTAAAAAATAACGCAGAAATGCGGAAAAGTAGCGATTTTCTAAGCCAGTAGAAAAACTTTAAACGAGTTCATTGTTTAATGCCCTACCAGTACACCTTGGCTATCCTTAGCATTCTCTTCTTCTATCACCTCCTCCACTTTCGAAGACGGCTCCAAAGTTGACTTAAAATAGGAAAGCCCCAAAAGGGTGAATATCAAATAAAATGCAGCACCTATCTGCGTTTCTAAAGTACTTTCTGACATAAAAGAACTAAGAATGATGATATTAAAGGCTGTATATAGGTGGTCATGGAAATATACCCAATTTATAATCAATGGGGTAAATACAATCATTGTAAAGAGCAATAAGCCTAATAAGCCTAAACCTGTATAGATATAGAGGAACTGATTATGTGGTAATAACCAGTTTTCTTTTGTTAAGGATGGATAATCTTTTGAATAAACAGCATCCATTTCTGACTGAACATCTCCTATACCTACTCCAACCAATGGAGTTTGAGAAGCCGCTTCAACACCCACTTTCCAAGAGATAATTCGGCGACTATCAGAAAGTTGACTAACATCTTTATTAGAAAAATAACGCATTACATCATAGCGGACGTAACCCATTTTGTTCTTAAAGGAGGGAACCGTCCAGTAAGCTCCTATAGGAGCCGCGACCATAATCGCTAATAATAAGATAGCAACCCCTCTTTTTTGACTCTTCCATAACAGCAATAAGCCATATCCAATACAGAGATAAAATGCCAATAAGCCGCTTCTTACCGCTAAAATATGTAAAAAGATCATCAACATGAAGCCTAAACCTAACTGTAAATAACGCTCCCAGCTTCCAAAGTAAAAATACCGCTTATGATATAGATAGAAAGCGGTCAGACTACCGAAAGCCACCATCAAACTAAAGCGAATATGGTTAATAAAAGTCGGCAGCACATGCGCTTGCATATAGGCTTTGGTAATCGCTTCATAATCTAATATGTATAAGGAAAGACTATAAAGAGTGGCACAACTAATACTCAGCAAAAAAGCATATAATAAACCATAATAATAACGCTTAGAAATCCCAGGAATAAACAAAAAAGCTAAGGGCAGCAATAGAAAAGGAGATTTAGACTTAATTTGAAATACATACTCCTCCCAATTCTCTGAATTAAATCCTCCCAAAAGATATAATAAAAAGATTCCACTCAAGGCTAAAATAGGTAGATCAACGGACTTCTTTTGTGGTTTTTGGTAATAATAAAATAGATCAATCAAAACCACTATCATACCTATACTCAGCAATGCCCTTGACCAAATTAAGCCAGTTACCATAAATAAGCAGCCTAATAAGGTGAAAAAAAGAGGTTTTTGTGTCTGAAAAAGTCTCATCATTAACTAATAGATGACGAAGAACGCTTTTTCGTTGTAAAATGGCAACTTCAAAGGCAGAATAATTGTATTTAATGATAGATTCCTAAATTTTGGACAATAGTATTGTTCAAAATATATTATATTTGCATAAGGACAACTTTGCTCCTTATCTATCCTACACTAGGATGATGATATTTAATCTAAAGGCGCTTACGTTGAAAATATTAACTGACTAATACTTTTGTACTTTACTCTTATAGACAATTTGATTACTCTATAATAGTAAATACTGTTTCACTTGAGCACTATAATCCTAAAACATATAAACGAATTTTCAATGAGTGACGCCATGACCAAAAAAAACAAGGACACAGTATTTGAGGAAGAGTTCTTACCTCATATTGATGCGTTATTTACTTTTGCTTACCACCTAACTTATAATGACGAAAATGCTAAAGATTTGGTACAAGAAACCTTTTTAAAAGCATATCGTTTTATAGAATCTTACAAGGAAGGAACCAATGCTAAAG
>JAHDDN010000495.1 GCA_020629335.1 Chitinophagales bacterium
ACACTAAGGCAGAATTAGAAGAAGTAAAAGATTCTTTAGGATATTATCATCAAAAGACAGACGAACTACTTAATTTCGGCGTAGAAAAAGTAATTTGGATTTTTACTGATTCCCAAAAAATAATGATAGCTGAAAAGGGCCAAAGTTGGCAAATTCAAAATTGGGACCAATCGGTTTGTTTATTGAATGAGCTAAGTTTTAATGTCGGGGAGTTGGTTGATGTGTAAAAGATTCTTACATTCAACTTGCTTATGCCAGAATTAAGATTTATCTTGCTTATCACAACTTTTTGCTTTTTATAAAATAGTATAATCAATATCCAAATGGAATCAATTAATTATCCCTTATCTAATATGCAATTAGAGCTGCTAAAACTCTTTTCAAGAGATATAGATGAAAAGGATTTGGTAGCAATTAAGCGCTTAATAGTAAAGTACTTAGCAGATAAGCTTGAAGAAAAGACCAATAAGGTTTGGGAACAAAAAGGATGGACTGAAGAAACAATGGATGAATTCTTGAATACTCATATGCGTACCAAATATGATCCACCTAAATAATTGATAGTATTTTGAAAATTGTATTAGACACTAATCAAGCGTAAAAAAATGCACAAGGGATAGAAGCGGTATGTGGCGTTTATGCAGCGACTTACGGCGCTTAGTGATGCGCAGGCTCCTTAGAGACAAGCAGCACTTAGCAGAGTAGGAGCAGCATAGCCACATAATAGCGGATAGCCCGACCCAATTCTTATTTTTCATCGGAGGGCGGACACATAGGTACCGCCCCTACAGGCCGATGAAAAATAAGAATTGGGATGTGCCCAAATTTTATTTAATTATCTTAAACGGCAAAGCCACCGTCTTTAATTGATCTCCATTAGGTGTTGTGATTTTTTCAAAAGTTTGATTGGATTGATGGAAAGGATGATCCTCTAATTCTTCTACTTCCAAAATAGGCGCAACACACACATCATGTCCTTTAAACGTATTCGTCCATTCATGCCTTGTTTTGGTTCGAAATAAATCGGCGACTAAGTTTTTATCAAATTGATGATTGAATAATTCCATCTCCCCAGAACGTTTCCATTCCTCTTTGCCAACAACTTCACAGAAGTTATTCCAAAATTTTATTTCCATGGCGGCTAATGAAATCCATTTGCCATCCGCACATTCATAAGGTGAATAATTAACCGTTGTATTGCCATTGATGACACTGAATATACGGTGATCCATATTGCCAGTGTGGAGGCTGTAAGGGATGGCTAAAAAAGGCGTGACTGCCTGAGATAAAGAAGCATTCAAATAACAGCCTTCTCCAGTTTTTAATTGCTGAATGATAGCACCTTGGAGAGCAATAATGGCAGTATAAGAACCACAAATATCGGCTAACTGCATATCAGGAACTACGGGCTTGCCTTGACCATCTTTTAGGAAACTCATCATCCCTGTATAAGCCAAATAATTAAAATCGTGTCCTGCTTCTGCACTATAATCTCCATCCTGTGGATAACCCGTCAAGGACAAATAAATCAATTTAGGATTCAATAGCTTGAGCGCTTCATAACCCAATCCCCAAGCAGCCATTGCACCTGGGCGAAACTGTTCAATGACGACATCGGCCTCTTTAATTAATGCAATGATTTTTTCTTTGCCTTCCTCCGTATTATAATCGAGAACAAGCGATTCTTTATTATGATTCAACTGATGAAATAAAGTACTCGCACCATCTATTTGAGGTCCAATAAATCGGGCATAATCCATCCGCTTTGGACTCTCAATTTTAATGACCTCAGCCCCCATTTGAGCTAAAATATGAGTTGCCAATGGCCCAGGTAATAAACGCGTAAAATCTATTATCTTAATCCCTTTTAATAATTCCATATCACACCATCACTTTTCCAAAATCATGCACCGACTTACCCTCTTTCGCCAAAGCCCTCAAACTATCAGGCACCGACCATCTGATACCATATTTAGTGTTGAAATCATCACAATCAGCAATGAATTGATTCATACCTACAAAATCAATATAGGAAATCGCGCCGCCTGTATAGATTGGGAAACCCCAACCTAATACAGAACCAATGTCGCCATCCGTAGTTGACTTCAAGACGCCTTCGTCTAAACACTTATAAGCCTCTAAGGCTTGTCGGTGCAATATTCTTTTGCTAATGGTATCTTTGTCTAAAGTATTGACATCACTTTTGAAAATATTAGCTAACTCAGGCCAGATTTTTTTCTTGCCTCCTTCTGGATAGTCATAATAACCAGCCTTGTCTTTCTTACCCGTTCTGCCATACTCTTTGACTAATTTATGTTCTAAATCGTAAAAGCGTTTTTGATAAGGAGGCTTGTCAGGAGTCGGATCACTTTCATAAACCAACATGCCTAAAGTAAGCGTTACTTCATCCGTTACAGCTAAGGGACCAACAGGCATTCCTTTACTCTTCGCAATATTTTCGATCATAATGGCAGGCACGCCTTCCTCTAATAAAAATGCCCCTTCTGAACAATAAGTCCCAAAACAACGAGACGTGAAAAAACCTCGACTATCATTCACTACTATAGGTACTTTGCCAATAGCTGTAGTATAATCTACTGCTGCTGCAATCGCTTTGTCAGATGTTTTTTCTCCAGTAATAATTTCTACCAAAGGCATTTTGTCAACAGGAGAAAAGAAGTGAATCCCAATGAAATTTTCAGGTCGGGCAGAGGCTTTTGCTAATTGCGTAATAGGAATAGTAGAAGTATTAGAACCATATACCTTGTCAGCACCTAATACCGCTTCCGTTTCCTTGGTAACCTTAGCTTTTAAATCTGGATTTTCAAATACAGCTTCTATAATTAAGTCGCTTCCTTCTACTGCATTTGGATCATCTGTTGCATGGATTCTACTTAATAAAGCTTCTGCCTTTTCAGGTGTTGAACGATTTCGACTAATGGCTTTGTCTAATATTTTTTTAGAATAAGCCTTCCCTTTTTCAGCGCCTTCTAAAGTGACATCTTTCAAGACCACTTCCATGCCTGCTTTAGCTGATACATAAGCAATTCCTGCGCCCATCATACCAGCGCCTAAAATGCCTAATTTCTTTACTTCATACTTAGGCTCATCTTTGGGCCTTGCCTTTCCTTTTCTGGCAGATTGTATACCCATGAAGCCTGTTCGAATCATATTCTTGGCTTCTTTTGTTTGACATACTTTGGTGAAGTACCTAGCTTCCACTTCTAAGGCGCGATCAATTAATACTTGCAAACCTTCATAAACAACACTCAAAATATATTGAGCCGCAGGATAATTTCCATGCGTTAATTTACTCACATTGCCTGCTGCCCCCATCATTACTTGCGCCCCATTAGGCGTCCAAATAGCGCCTCCAGGAATCTTATGTTTTTTATTATCCCACGGCTGAATAGCTTCTGGATTAGACAAAATATATTGCTTCGCTTTTTCGATTAATTCTTCAGGTGTAGCAGCCGTATCATGAATCAATCCATCCTTTAATGCTTTTTGCGGACGAGCTTCCGTTCCTTGTAAAATATAAGTTAAAGCATTTTGAATTCCCATGAGATAAGGCGCTTTAGAAGTACCACCACCGCCAGGTAATAATCCAACTTTAGACTCAGGAAAACCCAATTTGATTTTCGTACTATCCAGCACAATTCGATGATGGCAAGTCAAGCATAATTCCATGCCACCGCCTAAAGCAGTACCATTAATAGCCGCCACAAAAGGCTTTCCCCCCTTTTCAATGGCTCGCAATTTTTGATGAATACTCATGATGCCTTCATAAAACACTTTGGCATCCTCTATCGGCTTAGACAACATTCTCAAATCGCCACCTGCCATAAATATTGGCTTTCCTGAAGTAACAATAACTCCTTTTATTGCTCCATCCGCAATCCCTTTCATTCCAGCCTCATGGTAGGCATTAATAAAATCAAAACTAAATAAATTAGCTGGCTCATTCACTTGATTAATCGTAATAGTCGCAATTCCATCTGCCACTTCATACGATAAAAAATCAT
>JAHDDN010000496.1 GCA_020629335.1 Chitinophagales bacterium
TAAGTAGGTTGTAAATTAAATTTTCCTATACTTTTTCCAGATTTAAAATATAGTAAAACTTGCTTTACAGTGTACTTAATTATAAGGGAAGCTCAATCGTAAAACAACTACCCTGATGCATACCAGATTCTACAAAAATATCACCATTGTATTTTTTGACGATACGCTTAACGATGCCCAAGCCAAATCCAGTGCCTTCATAGACATCATTGGTATGCAATCTTTTGAAAAAGGAAAAAATAGTATCGTAATATTTTTCAGGAATACCGATCCCATTATCTTTAACTAGTATTGTTAAATACTGATCGTCTTGAGAGCAGGAGATTTTGACAGTGGGAATTTTTGATTCATTATATTTGATCCCATTTTCTATTAAATGCCCAAATAATAAAGCGAAATCAGACAACTTACAATAGTACTTTGGTAAAGGATTTTCAATAATTATTTCAGCCTTTTGTACTTTTTCAATAATACCTGATTCTTTAATAACAGTATTGATTAAGGTATTGAGGTTGACATTCATTTGATGCTCACTATTGTTTGAAAAAACGTTGAGCTCGTGAAGGTCATCTATCAGGTGGTCTAAATTGGAAATACCTTTTTTGCAGAAGTCTATATAGGGTTGTATGCTTTCTATTTCTTTTGATTCGTTCTCTATTAAATTGATGAAAGAGCTAATCGATCTAATAGGTGTTTTTAGATCGTGAGATAGGATATGAGTAATATCTTCTAACTCATTTTTTTGCTTGATGATGGTATCATTAATGGCCTTTAGTTTTCCAAAGAAGTCAATGTATTGACTTAATAAAATACTAGTTACTTGAGATTGGCTGACTCCTTGTACAGCCTTATCTAAATTATATAATGCTTTCAAATAAATAAACTCATTTTCGCTATCTTTAGATTGTACACAAAGATCAATTAGCAAGAGTAAATATTTTTTCTTTAGCAAATTATTATGCGAATGGATGGCACATTTATAGGATTCCGTTAATAGCTCTTTTCTAAATGAGTGCTTTGTCTGTGGGAATTTTTCTAAGTAAAATTTATTAAGCTTAATCAAGAAAGTGTAAGATTCTTCTTTTAATAGTTGTTCTTTAATCACTCTATAACTGCCTTTAAAAACGGTTTCATTTAGTTCGTAATAGTACTTAATGAAAAAATCGATTAAGGCATATAAATTTTTATAATAAGAGCTTAGTTCTTCAATATATTCTACCCTATCTAATAGTCGTTCACTCTCTCTAACTAAATTTAGCTCCAGGTAACAAGCGGCTAAGTTTAAGGTGAGATGATTTTTCCAAAAGATATATAACTCAATATTTCTTTCTTTATAGAATTCTAAATTACTCAAAGCTCGTTTAAAAAAAATCAATGCCAGATCATAATCTTCTGTACAAGTCAGAGAGCTTGCTATGTTGGAGTAGAAGATATATTTATTATGATCCTCCGTTTTTAATAAACCTAAGATATAGAAATTAATAGCATCCTTTTGATGATTATTATGCGAACAAAGTATGCCAATTAAAGTAAGATATTTGAAATGGATGGGCTCTTTTTGGTTTGGGTTTCTGCTGCTTAACTCTAAGCCTTTGCTAAGTATATCTAAGGAATTAGAAAATAAGGAGGTTTTGCTCATGCAGGCATTCTCAAAAGAGATAAAAACCTCATCGAATAAAAGTATATCATTCAAATGATAAATTTCATTCAATGCTTGAATATGCTCCTCATAAGAGATATTTTTCTCTTTATTTCGGATTCTATTCAATATATTTTCGTAGCTCTTGAAAACATTAGCTGTCATACTAGTTTTTACGTGAAAATAGCTGTGTATGTTGCAGATATTCATGCCTCAAATTAGGCTAACTTAAAGAGTTTATTTTTTTATTCATTGAGCCTTAGCTATGACCTATTAAGCTATGAATTGCGCAAGGGATAGAAGTGGTATGTGGCGTCAATGTGGCTGCTAATGGAGCTTAGGTATGCGCAGGCTGGCTTTAGCAGACAAGCATACCTTAGCGGAATAGCGGACACATAGCCACATAAGAACGGATAGCCCGACCCTTCCTAATATTTTCATGCGAGGGCGAACACTTAGGTCGGTCCCTACTGGCGCATGAAAATATTAGGAAGGGATGCGCCCAAATAAAATTCTATTTGTTGAGTTATAAGTAAAATTCTGCCTACATTTGACCTTTGATTTGAAAAAAGATAGAATAGAAGGGTATGAAATTTAGTGAATTAGAACTTATTGAACCGATATTAAAGGCATTAGAAGATAAAAGCTATACCAATCCGACACCTATACAAGCTAAAGCAATTCCGCTTGTTTTGAAGCGAAAAGATATATTGGGCTGTGCACAAACGGGAACTGGAAAGACGGCTGCATTTGCGATTCCGATTATTCAGTTGATACAGAAGAAGGAGGGTAATAGAAAGGGAAAACCCTTAATGCGCGCCTTGATTATTACGCCCACGAGGGAGTTAGCGATACAAATTGATGAAAATATCAAAGCATATAGCAAGTACACTAAATTGCGTCATACGGTTATTTTTGGAGGGGTGAAGCAGCATTCGCAGGTAGAACAGTTGAAAAGGGGGGTACATATTTTGGTGGCAACTCCAGGTCGATTATTGGATTTGTTTTCTCAGGGCTACATCAATTTTAATGATATAAAATTATTTGTATTGGATGAAGCTGATCGAATGTTGGATATGGGCTTTATTCATGATATTAGGAAGTTATTGAAGTTGTTGCCAGAGCAAAGACAATCCTTATTTTTCTCTGCTACTATGCCCAATAATATAGTAGAACTTTCGAGAAAAATCTTGAAGAATCCAGTTAAAATTGAGGTGACACCAGTTTCTTCTACAGCAGAGACGATTCAACAGCATTTGTATTATACTAATAGAACGGCTAAGAAGGATTTATTGCTGCATATTTTGCGAAATGATGATATTGATCAGGTCTTGTTATTTTCGAGAACGAAAAGAGGGGCGGATAGGATTGCTCGAAATTTATCGAAGAAGAAGGTAGATGCGGCTGCTATTCATGGCGATAAATCGCAAAATCAGCGTCAAAAAGCCTTGAAGAATTTTAAATCTGGTGATCTTAGGGTATTAGTGGCTACGGATATAGCTGCTAGGGGAATTGATATAGATAAGCTGCGTTATGTGATCAATTATGATATCCCCAATATTGCTGAGACCTATGTGCATCGAATAGGAAGGACGGGTAGAGCAGGAGAAGATGGTATTGCTATTTCGCTTTGTGAGCCAGAAGAGAATGTATATGTAAGAGATATAGAGAAGCTAATTAAGCAAAAAATCAAAGTAATAGAAGAGAATCCATTTCCTCAAACAGACAAGCCTATGACGGCAAAAGAAAGGAAGGAATGGAATGCTGAGAAACAAAGAAGAAAGCAAGAGTTTTTTGCCAATAGAAAAAAGAAAGCGGCCAATGGAAAGGGGCGAGGAAGAAATGATAAAAGACGAAAATAAACTGAACCACTAAACAATTAATCCTCTAAAAAGGCGTGTAGAATTATTGTTCTATACGCCTTTTTAGCTTTTAGGTCTTTTTTTACGCACATAAACTTCTTTCTCTAAGGTGGCAATGACTTGTCCTGACTCGTCCTTTACTTCAGGATAATAAAAATAAGTGCTTTTGCCTTTCACTTCAATTTCTTCCTTAATACGCTGTATCTCAGCTGGATCAATTTCAAAAATGGCATGTACAGTTCCTTTGCCTGGTTTTTTAAAATCTATCTTAGCCGATTTATCCCAAACGATATAATCCTTTCCCAAGTTACACATCAATATGAACATATAGAAAGGATCGCACATGGAGTATAAAGAGCCTCCAAAGTGGGTGCCTACCAAATTTCTATTATACCATCTCAACTTCATTTCTACCTTAAAACGAGTGCATTCGTCATTGCATTCTGTCATCTTGATGCCTGCTGCTACATAAGGAGGATAATAGTTGATCCATTGAATCTTTTTTCTGAATTTTGACAT
>JAHDDN010000497.1 GCA_020629335.1 Chitinophagales bacterium
TTTTTTGCGTGAGGGATGGTAGTGGTATGTGGCGTCGAGAGCCGACTAATGGAGCTTAGGGATGTGCAGGCTCCAATAAGAGACAAACAGCCCTTAGCGGAATAGGAGGCGAACAGCCACATAAGAACGGACAGCCCGACTTGCGCCTTCGGCGAATGATTAATGCATAATGATGAATGATTAATTTTTTTGTGCTTCGCACTTGATTATACGATCGCAAGGCACGCCCAATTAAAAAATATAATTTAGTAAGGAATGGGTATTAAGTACTGATTACAATCAGTCTCAATACCCAATACTCATTACCTAATACTAAAGAAATTTATCGAATCCTTCCTCTTGCTCTTCTAACTCTTACATCTGCTCCAATATCCCAAGCTGCGGTTAAACCAAATCGCTGGCCTATCCATCTTCGTGCGTAGGAATTAGTGAAAGTAGGTAAGGTTGCTCCTCCACGATATACGGATAACTCAAATAGGTTACGAACATTCAATGATACTTGTAGTCGATCACTTAAAAATTTGCGACTTAATCCTGCATTGATGCCGTAGTAGGGATCATCATAGAATTGTAAATAGCGTTGTCCTCCATAGTAGTAGAAGGTGGCTTGTAGTCGAATATCTTGTGGCAGCTTTCCTCGAATTCCTAGTTCACCGCTGTATTGTTGAAAGGAATTTCCAAAGTCTACGCCTTCGTAGAATCCTGTTTGTCTGAACTCTGCTGCACTTGCTTCGGCATTAATCTGCCAGCCTTTAATTGGCTCAAAATTAATTGTTAATCCAGCCACCAAAATTCGTTCTTGTTCCAGATTGATAGGGAAATAGGTCACTAAGCCGCTGCTGTCTTGTAGGACTTGGGTATCGTAGAAACCATCAATATAGTGAGCAGTTAAAAATGGAGATACCGTTAATTTATCACTATTATAAAGTACTTTCAATTCGTATAAATCTCTAAAACTTGGGTCTAAATCTGGATTGCCAAATCGCAATTCATTCGGGTTTTCTATCCCGCCAAATGGATTTAATTGCCAAAATCCTGGACGTTGAATTCTTTTACTATAAGCTAAACTGGCATTGAGTTTCTCTGAAAATTTGTAACTAACCGTAGCGGAAGGGAATACCCAATTGTAAGACTTTTTAATATCTTCGGTTTCAGCTTTTGTATCCTCTACTTTGACATTGGTATACTCGCTACGCAATCCCAATTGGACACCCCATTTATCTTTTTCAAATGCGTATTGTACATAAGCAGCCCCGATGCGCTCATAATAATCTAACTCGTTTTCAAGATCCCGATAGACTATAAAATCTTCTCCATCTTCTTTTATTTCTGCTAAATAATCACTGGAAATGATGCGCATTTCTCCACGCAAACCGATTTCTAATTTTCCGTGTTCTCCTAACTTTTGTTCATAGTCACTCTGCAGGAGATAATCATTGCTGGATTCGATATCACGAGTTCGCTGTTGAAATGCCTCTGTTATAGTAGGGTAATTCTCTGTAACAATCGTTAATGCTTGCTCATCATTATCCCAAAAATCATTCTGAAATAAGACAAAAAGTTTACTGCCTTCTTTAGAAAAATCCTGTGCCCAAGAAGCTTCAATTTGATGATAATTAGCAGGTTCCAGATAATCATAAGTTTGTACCCAATCTCGTTGGAGATTTTCGGCATCATCACTATAAGTATAATTGACGGTAGACAGATCATCATCTGTTTGATGATAATAGGAGTAGGAGGCACTAAAAGTGGTCTTTTCATTAGGGCGAAAATCTGCTCCAAAAAAAGCGTTCCCCGCTTTATCGTTTCTTTCTTGATCCAAGTCTTCTCGTAATATTTGTATTCCACTTGGCAATTGGCTAATGCGTTCGGCTTCGCCAACACTAAAATAATCGGAATAACGCACGCCAGCATTGCCAAAATAAGTCCACTTATTTTGGGTTCTTGAAAAGCTTCCGTTGAGTCGATAATCAGTTGGAATACCTACAGAGGCACTCACTTGACCGCCCCAATTTTTTGCACTTTCATCTTTCAAAATGATATTAATGATGCCTCCACTACCAGCTGCCTCATATCGAGCAGAAGGGTTGGTCATAATCTCTACTTTTTCGATATTGGAGGCTGGAATACCTTGCAAGGCATTATTGTCCGCTAAGGCAGATGGCTTGCCATTGATCAATACTTTGACGGAGTTACCTCGTAAACTAACGACGCCCTCTTGAGATACATTGACCATTGGCACATTATCGAGTACTTCATTAGCGGTACCTCCTTGTGAAGTAATATCTGCGGCAACATCAAAAATTTGTTTATCCAATTTCAAGGTCATTCGACTGCGTTCAGATTTTACGGTGACACCTTCTAAATTCTGTGCGGAAATAGACATCTTAATATCGCCCAGGTCATAATCAGCACTCAACTCAAGGGTCGTGTCCATTGTTGTATAACCGATAAATTCAAATTGGAGTCTATATTGCCCTTTCGGCAACTCGAATAAGAATTTACCAGTGCTATCTGTGATAGCTCCTGTTACTAATGCCTCCTCGCTATCATAAGCAGAGACAGTGGCAAACTCCAGTGGCATATCAAGGTCTGCATCAACGATGCGTCCTGAAAGATCGACTTTGGCAGGCAAAGCAGTGGCTGAGAGGCTACTGAAAATTGTCAGCGCCAATAGAAAAATAAGTGGTCTCATAAGGGTTTTTTGGGGAATGAAGAAACAATGGATTTGATTGATTCTATGTAGGGGCGGACCTATGTGTCCGCCCGCACTTCATTCCAGGTTTTTAATGATTTGAGTTTAATTTTTATAAGGGAAAATACGCAAGTATCGATGGATCATTTAAATGCAAAGCCTGCTTATAAGGTGTCCATGCATCATCGCTAATTCTGACTTTCACATTATTCAGAAAGTCATCATCAATTCCTACGACTTCACTTCTCGTTAGATAGCTGACTCTGTTTTTGTTCAATCTATATTCATTTCTAACTAATCGCTGATTTTTATTAGCTCCAGCATTAATTAGAACAGATAAGACTTCAATATTTCCTGATTCAACAGCGATCAGTAGGGGAGTAGCTCCTATGTATTCCCAGACAAGCGGTTCATTGCTATAGTTTCCGTCCGTACTTGAATAGCGCATAGTGGGATCAACATTTGCCCTGTTATTCAACAGTAATCGTGCCATGTCATCGTGGTTTTCAAGAGCTGCATAATGCAAAGCCGTTAATCCCGAAGCAGAACTCTTATTGACATCAGCCCCTTTCTCAATTAGGAGTTTGGCCATATCGAGGCGATTTTGCCTAACAGCCACCATTAATAGCGTTTGGCCTGTATCATCTGCACTATTGGCAGAGGCCCCATTGTTCAATAGCTTACGACAATAGTCAACAGATTCATGTCGAATCGCATGTATTAATTCAGGAATTTTATCTTCAATATTATATTGTCTAAGGTGAGTACTATTCTCATTAATATGGAATGTTTCTTTTTTAGCACTTCTTCCTTTAACTTTTCGAATACTTTTTTGCTGATTATTTTCGGAGACTGAATCAAGGAAATTTGCCAGACTTGGACTTCCTCCTGTATGAGCCCAATCAAAAGCTCTCATGCCATTATCATCTCTAATTTCAATTTTAGCTCCTTTATAAGCTAGTAATTCTACGGCATTTTTGTTGGCAGCAGCGGCAGCATACATCAAGGGCGTTCGACCCTCTTGATCTTGTGCATTGAGATCGGCACCTAAGTCGATTAAGACATCCATATCAGTATTGTGATTTTCTGCTGCTGCAATATGTAGTGGAGTTCGTCCATAATCGTCACGGGTATTTACACTTGTTCCACTTTTCACCATTTGTTGTACTATTTCAATTAACCCACGTTCTGTGGCTTGGTGGATGGCTGGTTGGTTTCCTCGTTTGTCTGAGTATTTCCCACGTTCTTCAGAATATCTCCCACGTTCTTCAGAATATCTCCCACGTTCTTC
>JAHDDN010000498.1 GCA_020629335.1 Chitinophagales bacterium
ATTGAATACGGTAAGGGAGGATTTCACTATTTTAGAGTCAGGTGGTATGATTTACTTAAATGCTTATGATCAGGAAGGTAATGAACAAAATAATAGGAATTCCATTGAATTTACGATGGATGGCCACAATGATATGCTCATTTATAATAGCGAAAAAGCAGGTGAAAATTGGGAGATATCTCCTTATTATGAAACCGAAGAGCAGAATTTCAAGAGAAAAAGGGCAGAAAAACCTAAACGAGTACCAAGAAGAGCTAAACGATTACCAAAAAATGATAAAGGATTCCTAAGAATGTATAGTAATGAAGAAATGTCTGGCCCCATTCTCACTAGTGAAGAACTTGCTAACTTATTTCCCGTTTTTCCAAGAAATACAAGGAGCAGATATATTAGTACAGAATTAAAATGGATCAATTGTGATATTCCTTTAACTGATGAACTACCTGTTTTTATAGATGTCAACAAAAAAAAGGAAAAAACGGAGGTTTATGCTGTTTTGAAAGATACTTTTTCTATTGTTGATTTGAGTTTTTTAACTGACAAAACTGTTGTGACTGCCATGCTTCCCGAAAATACTGCTATAACTTTAGTGGGAATTTATAATGATGAATCACAAGCTAAGTATTATCTATCTATGGAGGATATGGTATTAGATTCAAGTTATAATAGGAAGATGCTTGAGTTGAACTTCATGGAAATTAGTGAAGAAAACTTAAAGAAAAAATTAGCCGCATTAAAATAACGATTACGAATAACTGACAATCAGTATTATAGGGCGACTTTATAAGTCGCCCTTTATTTTTTTAGATTTTTTTTCAGACTTGTCCAATTTCAGGAACATCAATCAACATATGGGTGAATTTCAATTTTAACCAGTTCAGATTATTCTTTCGAGTACCTTCCTTCATTTCAGATTATCTAATATCACTTCTATCTCTCTCAATGAAATTTCTTTATATAAAGAAAAAGAACAAAATAGGAATTTATAAAAACCATTTCCAAATTATAGTGTTATAATCATATAGAACAGCATTACAATTACACACAATAGTTTTACTATTAAAAATATAATACTATGGATGCGAATACTCAGTTTTTAAGTGAATTCAACAGCTTAAGTCATTTTTTAATGAATTTTGCGTTGAAGCTAACTCGTGAAAAAAATAAAGCTGACGATCTTTTTCAAGATACAGCTTACAAAGCTTTCAAAAATATTGCGTCGTTTACACAAGATTCTAATATGAAAGCATGGTTATGTACCATTATGAGAAATACTTTTATCAATGGGGTTAGAGGAAATAAAAGAAAAATGGAACAGGAAATAAGTAATCAAACTCATAATGACTATCTAATAAATCAGTTCGGAACGGATCTTAATCAAGGAGAATTGAAGCTGATTGGAGACGATCTAAGGGAGCTTATCAACGAATTAGGTGAACAGCACCGAATCCCCTTACAGTTATTACTAGATGGATACAAATATCAAGAAATCAGAGAAATCCTAAATCTTCCAATAGGCACCATAAAAAGCAGGATTTATCATGCTCGTAAAATTATACAAAAGAAATATGCCACTCTACATAAACTGAGTGCGTAGCAATCTGCCAAACATTCCGATAAGGAATGTTATAAATAAACGTCAATCAACACATTTTATAAACTTAAATTTCTAAAGATGAAAGCAAATAATTTAATAATTTTAACAGCTCTTTCCGTATTTATTGTACTACTTTCATCATGTGTCACTATCAGAGAAGGTGAAGTAGGAGTCAAAAGAACACTCGGAAAATATGCTAATCAACCGTATACGGAAGGGTTTAAAGTTTATAATCCTTTTGCATCAAGAGTATTTAAAATGTCAACTCAAACTGAAAATTTAGAAGTAGGACTAAATATTCCATCAAAAGAGGGACTAACAATTTTAAGTGAAGTATCTATATTGTATAATATTGATGGAAGTAAGTCTCCTGAAATTTTAAGAAATATTGGAACTGAGTACGAAAGAAATGTCATTCTTCCTGTGTTCAGATCTGCGGTAGCAGATGTTACCTCTCGATTTTATGCTAAAGATATGCATACAGGGGAACGAGCCACTATTGAAGCAGCTATAAGAGATCAAATGATGAAATTAATGGAGGGAAAAGGTATAGACGTAGAAGCTGTTTTACTGAAAAGTATTCAATTACCTCCGAGTTTGGCCAAAGCCATAGAGGAAAAATTAGAAGCCGAACAACAAGCACAAAGAATGGAGTTTGTATTGCAACAAGCAAGAAGAGAAGCTGAGCAAAAAAGAATTGAAGCAGAAGGTGTAAGAGATGCTCAACTAATTATTTCTGATGGATTAGATAATAAAATCTTACAATTCAAATCAATTGAGGCACTACAATCACTGGTTAATTCGCCTAACTCAAAAGTAATTATTACTGATGGAGACTTGCCAATGATTATGGAATCTGAACTAGGAACAAAAGCTTCTCAAAATCGAAGCTATAGAAACTGAAAATAATTATTTCCAAATTGATATTTAACATTTATTTGGGTAGACTGACAGAACCAATCAGTCTACCCTCTTCCACTAAAAAACTAAAAAGAGTACAAATTAAGAGTTAATTTTTTTCATTTTAAAAATAACGTAATCCACTAATAGTTAATTATTTAGGGCGACTTGTAAAGTCGCCCTTTATTTTTTTTTGAACTTTTTTTTCAGACTTGTCCAATTTCAAGAATCTCAATCGACTTAAGGGTGAATTTCAATTTTAAACCTTTAAAATTCACAATCATGACACAATTTATGTTATTTTTCAGACACGAGTATAATCCATCTTTTCAACCTTCTCCTGAGCAGATGCAGGATAGCATTAAAAATTGGCAAGACTGGATCAGTGGTATTGCTGCACAGGGGAAATTTGTTAGCACGAACCGTATTGGTTTTCAAGGCAGAACCTTAAAGCCAAATAATGTAGTTACTGAAGGACCTTATGCGGAGGTGAAGGAAACCATAGGTGGGTATATTATAGTCAAAGCAGAAAATATAGATGATGCTTTTGCTTTAGCGCACGGATGTCCTATCTTAAATATGGGCGGCAATGTCGAAGTACGTGATATTATGGAGATTGCTGCTTAAATAATCATTACATTACATTACATTCCACCCACAAATAAATTTGTGGGCTATCATATCAAAATATAGCTGAAGCTATATATTTATTAACAAAATTTCATAACGAACTCTTTTTGAACTTTAAAATCAGATATCGAACTCGTTTAAAGTTTTTCTACTGGCTTAGAAAATCGCTACTTTTCCGCATTTCTGCGTTATTTTTTAGGCCCATAGCCCTGCTATGAACCGAAAAAATGCCTTGAACTACGAAAAATTAGCTGATCCTTACAGGACAGGCTTTCAGCTTCACTAGAAAACTTTAAATGAGTTCATCAAAAACGAGTTCATTTACAAAAACTTAAAACTATGTCACAATTTATGATGATTTTCAGACACGAACCTAATCCTAACTATAGTCCTAGCCCAGAAGAAATGGAAGCAGGCCTAAAGCAATGGCAAGATTGGATGGGCGGAATCGCTGCTCAAGACAAATTTGTCAGTACTAATCAATTAGGATTTCAAGGTAAGACCTTACAAGCAGATAATGTAGTTACTGACGGACCTTATGCAGAAGTTAAGGAAATAGTGGGTGGTTATATTATAGTAAAGGCCGACAATATTGATCAAGCCATCGAATTAGCTAAAGGATGCCCAATATTTCACTACGGTGGGCATGTAGAGGTCAGAGATATTATGGAGATACCTAGCTAGATAATAGGAAGCATGTAGGAACGTTGCAGCAGACTCGTGTATTAATCGGTTATAATAAAATAATTCCCCAGATTGGGCGGCCACAAGGGTCGACTGTCATGCGACATAAATTTATAACTAATGGTTCAATTTATTAGTCCTTGACAGCCCAAGTTTTGTCTTTTTACGATTC
>JAHDDN010000499.1 GCA_020629335.1 Chitinophagales bacterium
AAAATTGGCATTCCCAGAAGCATTTAATAAAGTAGGCTTGCTTCCTAAATATGATTTTATACCAAAGCCTTCATTTTCTTTTTTTATAACATTATTTTCAATGTTTAAGATGATATCCGACTTTTGACTACTTGTTCCTCCCTTTACTACAGTAAATCCAAGTTTATCCTGTATTATTTCAAATGCTGGTATATGAAAAGTAGCTTTGCCATTTTCTATAGATTTAGTGATTTGTTCTAAGTTCTTCTTATTTAAAACTTCTGAAATATCAATAGTTTTATTTTCACCAGATTTGTTATCTACTGATTTTATAGTAGTTTTGTTTATTAAAAAAAAATCTAAGTCGAGATTTTTGGTAGTTACCTTTGATATGTTGAAATAATCATTTATAGGGTTTAATTCTTTATCTGATAATTGAAGCTTTTGTTCGACTAAAAGTTTGACGAATACTAATAATTCGGTCCATTCTCCTTTATTTTTAGTTTTTTTCATTGTAGGTTTTGATAGATTCTTTTCGAGTACTTTTACATGTTTAAGCATTTGTTTGCCAACTTCTTGAACTGCATCAATAGCCACACTATTACCAAGCTGTTTTATAGCTTGAGTCTTACTGACAGGAAACTCGTAGTCTTCAGGAAAACCTTGCATTCTCTTTCCCTCTTTTGGTGTCAATTGTTTAACTTCACCGTCCACTAAGTAGGAGTCCCAATTTCTTCTATCATGAATTTTAGAGCCTCTACCTCCAACTCTTAATGTGAATCCAATTTCTCTACTACAGTTTCCTTCCCATACATCACTCATGGTGAGTTTTAGTGGTATAGGTTTTGGAAATGTAAAGCTCTTCATGAAGCCTTCATCACGGAAACCTATCATAAATGCCCTTGGTCGTAATTGAGGTAAACCATAATCAGATGCTTTAACCACTTTGTGGTAAAACGAATAGCCTAATTCATTTTCTAATATCTCTCTTATTATTTTGAATGTTTTTCCTTTATCATGAGAGATGATTCCTCTTACATTTTCAAGGAAAAACGCTTTTGGCTTTTTAATTTCTATTATTTCTGCAATATTGAAAAATAAGTTACCTCTCTCAGAATTATGATTGTCATTAAATCCTCTTTTGTATCCTGCTTGACTGAATGGTTGACAAGGAAAGCCAGCACAAAGGATATCGAATTCTGGTATATCGTTGGGATTGCAATTTCTTATATCATTATTAAACCTCCCTTTTTCAAATAATTTTGGAGAAATCTTCTTGAAATTGTATTCATAAGTCTTTCTTGCATGAATATCCATTTCTGATGCAAATACACATTCTCCTCCTAAATGATGCATGGCAATGTGAAATCCTCCAATTCCAGCAAATAAATCAATAAAAGTGAATTTATTCATTTTAGCTTTTTTATTCAAAGATAGGGTTTCGTTTTATTTATTTAGGCTTAGGGATGGTAGTGGTATACAGCGTGATGAAGCAACTTACGGCGCTTAGTGATGTGATGGCTTGCCCGAAGGGAAGACAAGCAGCACTTAGCAGAGTAGTTGCTGAATAGCTGTATAAGAACGGACAGCCCGACCATGCGCCTTCTGCGAACGATAAATGATAAATGCATAATAATGAATTGATTATTGCTATACATTCATATTACGAGCGCATGGGAAGCCCCTAATTTAAGAATTATAATACTTTTTTCTTACGTAACTCAAAAAAACAATCCGCACAAGCCCTCACATCAGCCATTGCAGTATGCGCTCCTTCAAAATTCTTCCCAAATACTTTCAAATGCAATTCCGTTAAAGTGGGCCATTTAAAGCCGTACTTACCAGGCAATTGACAAAAACCAACCGTCTCCTTCATCGTGCAAATCTGATCCATCTTAGCCATAATATTAGACTGTTTAGCTCGCAATAATTCGGCTCCCATGATATGGTAGTCAAAGCTGATGTTATGCGCCACCAAATGTTTCGATTTACCAACAGCCTCCACAAAACGGGCTAAAACCCCTTCTAAAGCAACTCCCTTAGCTGCTGCAATCTCATTGGTAATACCATGCACCTTGGCGGCCTTCGGATCAATCTTAAAACCAACAGGCTTGATAATGTCTTCCTGTGAGTCGATCATCTTTCCATCCTTGTCATGAAGACTCCAAGCCAATTGAATGACTCTTGGCCAATTTTTCAAATTTGTCACAGGGGCTTTCCAGTCTTTTGGCAATCCTGCCGTTTCAGTATCAAATATAAAATACATATTTTTCTTTTTTGAAAACAAAGGTAAGTACTTGTCTGCAATTAATAGCCTAAACTAATCAACTAATTTGGAAATCAAGTAATTAACTAATCCAGTAATTTGGAAACGCCAACTCAATTTCATACATTTATCTTCAAACAACAAAATTCAAGAATATGTTAATACCCAGTTTGTTATTGAAGCAATTGTACACCTTTGGAAGCTTGAAAAATTCTGCGGAAGGCGTACAATTTTCTTTAAAAAATCGATTAAGCGATGCTAAATTTACAGGCATCGAAAAATTAGTAATCAGTGGCCAAGAGGTTCCACTATCCAGCATTAAGTTAAGGCTTTCAGATGGTACAACGTTTGATCCAAGTGCTGTTAGTGCAGATGCGCCTATTGACTTCCCATTACGTAAATCAATAGATATCATCAGTAGTATAGATCATTTGAAAGATGGAAAACATTCATTAGTTGTCCATTTTAGAGCGAAACCCTTTGGTAAACTAAAACTGAAAGTGGACGGTAGTATCTCTAAAGAGGTGTCTCAAGAAACTAAAATTCCTCGGGATGATAATGATGATTACTCAGAGGAGGCGATCAAAGCCCGTCAAAAATTTGTAGAAGAATTTTCGGGTGCTCCAGTCAATCATATCAAGCATTATTCTTTTGATCCGCATATCACTGCTGGAAATGTAGAGCACTTCACGGGAGTGGCGCAAGTTCCAATCGGTTTTGCAGGGCCAGTCAATGTAGATGGTAAGCATGCACAAGGTGATTTTATCATTCCATTGGCCACGGCAGAAGGTACCTTAGTGGCTTCTTATAATAGAGGAATCAAAGTAGTCAACCTTTGTGGAGGAGCGAGATGTACTATTACTGGCGATTCTATGCAAAGAGCCCCCGTTTACGAATTTGAAGATGCCAGAGTAGCCCACGATTTTGTAGAATGGGTAACCAGTGAAGAGATTCACAAACGAGTGGCTCAAGAAGCTGAAAGCACATCCAGCGTAGCAAAACTCCAAAACATAGACCCTTATTTGGCCAGTAAATTTGCTTTCTTGCGATTTAACTTCCATACAGGAGATGCCGCAGGCCAAAATATGGTCGGTCGTGCCACCTTCGCCGCAGGAACTTGGATATACGATGCCTATAATAACGATCCAGAAAACGTCAAAAGAGGCTATAAAATCAAGAAATTCTACTTAGAATCTAACTTAGCCACAGATAAAAAAGCCTCTCAGGTAAATATCATGCGTACCAGAGGTAAAAGGGTAGTAGCAGAATGTACTTTGAAAAAAGAAGTGCTTAATCAGTATATGAGAGTAGAACCAGAACAATTATTCCACCACTACAATATCTCTAATATTGGAGCGATCCTATCAGGAGCGAATAATAATGGCCTCCACTCAGCCAATGCCATCACAGCCATGTTTATAGCGACCGGCCAAGATGTTGCCAATGTATCGGAGTCTTCAGCAGGCATCTTGTATACCGAACTCGTTCCAAGAGATCAAAGCACATGGAAAGATCCTTCTAAACCTGAAAATGATCTGTATATTTCCATCACTATCCCATCGCTCATTGTAGCGACTTATGGTGGTGGTACCAGTTTAGCCACTCAAAAAGAGTGCTTAGAATTACTAGGTTGTTACGGGAAAGGGAAAGTTAGAAAGTTAGCAGAAATTATAGCAGCAGTAGTATTAGCCGGAGAAATTTCATTAGCATCCGCCATCTCCTCCTTAGA
>JAHDDN010000500.1 GCA_020629335.1 Chitinophagales bacterium
ATGAAAATACAACACTATTTTCTGCTGAGTTTACTGGCGATATTCATCGGATATGGCTGTGGCTCTGCTGCAAAAAAAGCGACCAAAACAACAACTGAAGATACAAATAAATTATTAGAAGAACCAGAAATGATACAAGATCAGGAATTGCTGGCAGCCAAAAGCCAGTTGACAAACTTTTTGGCAAACGAAGGCATCGAGTATAAGACAGCTGAGCAAGGATTTCATTATAGTTATGATACTTTGACAACGGCTGCTGCCCCTGAAAATGGTAAGTATGTCAGCGTTCATTATGTGGGTACTACTTTGGATGGTACCAAATTCGATTCTTCTCGTGATAGAAACGAGCCTTTTCTTTTCAAAATTGGAGAAGGCCGAGTGATACAGGGATGGGATTTGGGTATTCCTATGTTTAATGTAGGTAGTAAAGGTAAGCTTTATTTACCGCCAGATATGGCTTATGGTCCTAAAGGTGCTGGTGGCACTATTAGCCCTTATGAAAATCTTATTTTTGAGATTGAAGTATTAGCTGTGATGACGGAAGAGGAGTATATCGCTGAGCAAGAAGCCATCAAGGCAGAAAAGATGAAGGCTTTTCAAGTAATCTACGACAAGCAAATGGAGGTTGATAATCAAATTATCATCGACTATGCTAGGGCAAATAACCTAGAACTTAATAAGTCAAAATCAGGCTTACACTTTATCATTGAAGAAGAAGGGGAAGGCCCAAAGGCGGTTGCTGGTGATGTAGTTGTCGTACATTATATTGGGCAATTATTAGACGGTACTAAGTTTGATAGCTCTTATGATAGAAATGATCCAATCCGTTTCCAATTAGGTCAACAGCGAGTGATTCAAGGATGGGATGAAGGTTTGACTTTCTTCAATAAAGGCAGTAAAGGTAAATTACTCATTCCTTCTATGATGGGCTATGGACCAAGAGGCGCGGGTGCTTCTATTCCACCAAATGCAGTATTGCTTTTTGATGTTGAGTTGATCGATATTAAGTAATCGTAACAAAATAATAAAGAAAAAGGGGGTTTTTAAGCCCCCTTTTTTTTATAGAACTCGTTTAAAGTTATGGCATTTTTAGAAGGCTATCTTATTGGCTTAGGGCTGGTGGTATTGATTGGCCCAGTCTTGTTTACTTTACTGGAAAGCACTTTACAGTACGGTTTCAAATCGGGCATGGCTGTCACTTTAGGGATATTTGTCAGTGATGTGATTTGTGTTTTATTATGTGCCTTCGGTGCCGCACCTTTCTTTCAAAATGTCAACAATCAATTTTATATTGGATTAATTGGAGCGGCTATTTTAGTGAGTTTTGGATTGCGATTTTTGTTAAAACCTCCCTTAGATTTTGGTAAAGACATTCGATTAAAAGCTGCCGATTTTTTAGGCTTCTTTACCAAAGGATTCATTGTTAATTTCGTCAATCCCATTGTTTTTTTAATTTGGATTAGTATCATCGGCTTAGCTTCGGGCAAGTATGGTTATAATCGTGAATTAGGATTTTATATGAGTGGAGCGCTTTTAGGTATTTTGACCACTGATACTTTAAAAACCATTTTCGCTCATCAGATCAAAAGAATTTTAAAGCCCAATATTTTTCGATGGATTTATAAAGTCATTGGCATTTTGCTATTTGGATCTGGGCTTTATATGTTATGGCGAGTATACAATTTGTAATGAAAGCGCATAGACAGAATTATTCTTCTTATCTTAGCTTTTATGAAGCTATTCCAATCAAAATATACTTGGATCATTATTTTCTTGCTATTCTTCTTATTATCTATTGACCTTTGGCGATGGGACAATGATGTATCACTTGGGTTTTTAGGCTTCCCTACTTGGATGACTTACTTTGTCATACTATCCTTACTATTGACTATCGGAATTGCTTTATTTAGTAGAACTTACTGGAACAAATAATATGGTTTACCTCATCATTATCCTTTACTTAGTCCTCACTTTTGGAGCCAGTCTAATCGGTTCAGCTAAGCGAGAAGATACGCCAGAAGATTACTTCTTAGCCAATAGAGGCATGGGAGCGGTTGTATTATTTTTCACTTTCATTGCGACTAATTTCAGTGCTTTTTTCTTTTTAGGCTTTGCTGGTGCAGGTTATCGCATTGGTTATAGCTATTACGTCATGATGGCTTTCGGAACTGCCTTTGCAGCCCTTTCCTTCTATTTCATCGGTTATAAAGTTTGGCAATTAGGTAAAGAGAATGGCTATATTACGCCGCCCGAACTCATAGGTGATCAATCCCAAAGTAAGAGCTTGCGCAATTTGTATTTGCTCGTGATGTGTTTCTTTACGCTGCCTTATTTGGCGATACAACCCATCGGCGCAGGCTATCTTCTGGAAGCACTCACAGATGGACAAATCCCCTACTTTGCCGGGGCAACACTGCTCACTATTGTCATCGTGATTTATGTCTTTATAGGTGGAATGCGCTCTGTCGCCCTTACAGATATGAAGCAAGGATTACTGATGTTTATTCTGATGTTTGCTGCGGTATTTGTAGTGGCTGATAGCTTAGGCGGACTCAGCGCCGCTAATCAAAAAGTCTATGCCTTAGAGCCTGCTCTTTTTAGTAGGGAAGGATTGGGGAATTATTTCACTCCCAAGAAATGGTTTAGCATGATGCTCCTTTGGGTATTATGCGTGCCTATGTTTCCACAATTATTTATGCGCTTCTATGTTTCTAAAGATCTGCCCTCTTTCAAAGCATCCACGATTCTCTATTCTTTGGTACCGACAGTCTTATTTATTTGTCCCGTCATCATCGGTGTATTAGGGCATATTTCTTTTCCCGACTTAGCCGAATTAGCTAATTATAAACAGGAGTCCGATAAGATTCTCCCTTTAATGCTCAATCTTCACGCTCCAGCTTGGTTAGCCGCCCTAATCATGACAGGTGCATTAGCGGCCTTCATGTCTACGATGGATTCTCAATTATTAGCCATCGGCACCATATTGACCAGAGATTTTTATCGCCCTTATATCAATGACAAAATCAGCCTCCAAAAAGAGGTACAAATAGGTAGGATATTTATCATTCTATTAGCCCTCATCGGCCTCTTGATCGCTTACAATCCACCTGGTTCTATCTTCGGTATTGTCAAGCAAGCCTTCACTGCTTATGCTGTTTTATTTCCGACCACCATTGCCATTTTATATTTCAAACGAGTGCCCGCATGGGCCTGTATCGCCTCCATACTTTCAGGCGAATTGATCGTGTGTTTATTATTTTTCAATCTCTTCCCCAAAGCATGGCTTTTCGGATTTGATCCCATTGTTCCGATTATGATGGTTTGTGTGGGGTGGCTGATTGTTGGGGGATTGCTTGCTAAAAAATGATGGTGTTGTGTGAAGTGGACGTTGGTGGGTGAAGTGGATTTTTTAATATAAAATATTATTTTGGGGGCGTGCCCCGATTTTTTTTTGGCCATTGGGCCGACACACAGGTACGGCCCCTACAATGGCCAAAAAAAATCGGGTCGGGCTGTACGTTCTTATGTGGCTGTTCACCTCCTACTACGCTAAGGCGTACTTGTCTGCCCTGCGGGCCAGCCTGCGTCCACCTAAGCTCCGTAAGTCGGTTCACGGACGCCACATACCACTTCCATCCCTCACGCATTTATAGTATGTTGGTCTCTTGGTAATTGGTCTGTTAGTTGTAAGTAAGTTATATTATGATCGTGGTGATAAATTCCACTTATACCGCCAAATTCCTTTCTTAGGAACGTTTAAAAAATAATTTCCACATTTAGCAACTAATCTTTTGTACCAATACTTCGTTGAAAAGCCTTGCCGATGCGCTGCATCGGCTGCATTTTTCGCCTTGTCTTGATACAAAATATTTAGCTGCAAATGCCAATCTTATTTTTTAAACGTTCCTTACAAGAATACATTCTCATTTCACAAGACAAAGCAGTAGTAGAAATTTTTTTC
>JAHDDN010000501.1:0-2298 GCA_020629335.1 Chitinophagales bacterium
TTACAAAATTGCTCTAAAAATCACTCATTTTATTAATTCTTAAATACTTTTTGACTGATAACTTCTGAGGCTGTTATAATATTGATGTAGTAAACACCACTTTTCAGCGAACTCACATTTATCTGTTGTGTATTAGGATTTAAGGACTTTACTAATCTACCTTCTATACTTCGGATTTCTATTGCCTTGATCTCCCAATCATTCAATTCTAAGTTCAGGATATCTGAACATGGATTTGGATATAGCTTAATGGCTTGCTCTTTTACCGTCTTGATATCCGTAGTGGCAGTGACCATCAAGGAATCAGACTTTGTATTAATAGCTTTCTCTGCGCCCAAGTGATCTATCAGTTTCACATTTTCGATACTCATATTTAGCCATAGTTCTTCTGTTAGTTTTCCAGCGATGATGTCATCTGTTACAAAAGATAATGTACCTAATAATCCACTTCCGTCTATGCTTTGCTGATCAGTACGAGTAATGGCAATATCAATTTGTCCATCTTCATGAAAAAGCTTTGTTAAGCTTAGTAAATCCCCTTCCTCTCCTAACCAACTTTCGCTTAAATCTAAGTCAACTGAGCCATCTGCTATCATGATTGGATCATAGAAAATACTAAAGGCAATTCCATAACTACTTGTGGCTATAGTGTCACTTGTTCCTAAGTAAAGCTCGCTAACTATTTGAGTACCAACGGGTACATTTTCTAGTGCTGGTAATACAATACTAAATGGGATACCATCTTCATCATTAGTACTTTCCGTTTTATTATGGGTTAATCCATAATTAGCTTCAATGGCTTCCATATCCATTATGGCATTAATCACTCCATTGCCATCACAATCAGCGTATTTAGCATTGATACCATCTTCTAAAGATACTAGCCAATCTGCAGCAGCATAAGCGTTCCAAGCTATGCTTTCACTAGCACGAGCGAAACCTTGTCCACCATTGCCCAGCCCTAAGTTGAGTAAATCCAGATTGTTGGCAATACCATTGGGTCTTGACTTTTATACATGATTACAAAGGATTTTTGCTTGCCCAAAATAGAGAGAATGCGTTTATTTATAATTTATCGGCTTATCATTATGAGCGGAAGAACCATGAGGCAGCTTTGGAATTGATACAGTCTTTGCAGTTTACAAATGTATTTTACAATTTGGGTTTTAGATCCTTGTTGCTGAAAATTTATTTCGAAAAACAGGAAGAAGATGCTTTATTTTCCTTGCTTGATAGCTTTAGTACTTATTTGAGGAGGAATAAGCAGTTATCTAAATACCAGCAAAAAGTGTATGCTAATTTGCTGAAGTTTACTCGACAAACGGCGAGATTACGGCATAATGCTAGCTGGATGGATCAAAAAGAAGTGAGTCGATTAAAGAAGGAATTGCAAACTAAACTGGAACAAACGAAGCAGATTGCGAATATTAATTGGTTAAAACAGCAAGTGGAGGGGATTTAGAAATAGTACAATTTAAAATGCTCCTTAGCTCGATCTTTTCTAAAAAAGACGATGCCTAATTCAAAGAAATCTAATGTCAATGTTACTTTAGGATGGGCTTTGATAGCTTCCCAAGCTTCCATCATACCTTCCGACCAATATATATCATCAAATATCAAAACGGAATCTTCATGGGTGTATGCTAAGCATTGCTCAAAGTAAGCTAAAGTTGCATCCTTCTGATGATGCCCATCTATGAAGGCCATGTCTAATCGCTCTAAATCAGCTAAGGCTGGGCCTAACTCATCTTTAAATTGACCTACTCTTACCTCCACATTAGCTCTACCATATATACTCAAATACGAATGTGCCATCTCCGCTAATGGCTGACAACCTTCAATGGTAATTACTTTAGATTGATACAACGGCATGGATAGATAAAGCGTTCCTAAACCCAAGCAAGTGCCTAATTCTAAAATGGTCTGTGGCTTAAAATAATTGACCAACTTAAACAACAACTCCCCTTCCTTAGGCTTAACGGACATGTTTTTTACAATATCACTAACTTTTCTCTTATTGCTTTTAAAAGTCCTGGAGCCTGCGCCATAATCCGTAAACTCAATTTCTTCTTTATGATCCTTCAATTCACTCCTTAGTAAGGCTATATCATGATAGGCATAGAAACGCCGCTTATCTGCTAAGACTGCTTCTGCAAATTCATACACAAAAGGCGAATGCAAATAATATTTGGTTCTTGCTTGGGTTAAAAACCGTAGGTAACGATATGCTAGTTTTATTTTGTTGATCGGTGTTTAGTTGATTAGTTAAGTAGTGGATTAGTTGAATAGTTAAGTAGT
>JAHDDN010000501.1:2398-3956 GCA_020629335.1 Chitinophagales bacterium
ATTAGTTGAATAGTGGGTTAGTTTTTCAGTTAACCTACGATCCAATTAACTAATATACTAATATACCAATTAACCAGTTATTCCAAAAAGCGCTTTCAAATAAGGACTCAAAAACACCCCATCCGGGTCCATCATTTCACGAATATCCAAAAACTCAAACCACTTAGGATATAAGTCCATAAAGTCTTCAGCCGTTCGGAAATGCATTTTTCCCCAATGCGGACGCCCATCATGATTTTTGTAAATACTTTCTAAATCGTCAAAGTATCTTCTATAAGCTTTCCCCTGATATACATGCGCCGCAATATAAGCAGAATCTCGCTCATAAGCTGGACTCAAATAAATATCATCTCCTTTCACGAAACGATTTTCGGTTGGGAAATGAATATTGTATTGACGTTTTTCAAATAGCTCTTTGATCTCCATAAAGCAATCACGGAAATTCTCAATGGGAATATTATACTCCATCTCCATAAATTTCACTAATCTCGCCGTTGCATATACCCGATGACTCCAATTTCGTTTTTTACCAGCAGAAATAACTGCGCCCGAAATCTTCGCCACCGTCTTACTCGAATTAGGCACATATTTCGTAACACGAGAAAAAGCATCTAATACCCCATTCTCCAAAATGATATCATTGAATACATAATTCACCATCGAATTATCCTCAATCGGCTGCTCCGTAATATTGCTAAATTTAGTTTGTACGACCTCTGTATAAGGAAACCAATAAAACTCAAAATTCCGATTATTGGCATTATACTCTTCTAAATTAACCAAGCAATCAAACGCATTTTCTTTTTGCTCGACTAATTCCAATTTATAAGCTTTCAAACATTTAATCGTCACTCTCGTAATAATCCCCAATGCTCCCATTGAAATCTGAGCGGCCTTAAATATCTCCCTATTCTCCTCCTCCGAACAATTGATCAATTCGCCTTTCCCATTCACAAAAGTAATGGCTGCGATTTGTGTAGACAAATTTCCAAAGGCCATCCCTGTACCATGCGTCCCCGTGCCTATCGCTCCAGCAATCGATTGTACATCTATATCGCCCAGATTCTCCATCGCCATTCCAAATTTATGGAGTTCTTCCGTCAAGGCCTTAATCTTAGTCCCTGCCCAAACTTCTGCATGCATCTTTTCCTTATCCACCGAAATGACGCCCTGCATCTTATCAAGCGAGATCAAATCTCCATCCGTTTTACAGAGATCCGTCCAAGAATGGCCACTACCACAAACTCTCACATTTCGGCTCTTAGCCCCCGCCTTCCTCACAATAGACTGAATTTTCTCCTCCGACTTAGGAAAACGCAGCTTTCTTGCTTGAAAGGCTACATTTCCACCCCAATTTTTCCATTGATTTGCTTTCATGCCACAAAGATAATGATTTCTAAATGAATACTAAATAAGGGCGCGCCCTTGCGTTCGCAAAGACAAAACATTATACACGAATCTATTTATCATTCATCATTACGCATTTATCATTCGCCGAAGGCGCAAGGTCGGGCTGTACGCTCTTATGTGGCTATGCTACTCCTACTACACTAAGGCA
>JAHDDN010000502.1 GCA_020629335.1 Chitinophagales bacterium
TGTCGATCATAGGTGTAGCCTTGGGCTAGATTGATGCGTGACTGGATTAATTCTTGAGTTTGATGAGTAGTGATATTATCAATGGTATTTTTGAATACTGTTGGATAATTGGCTAAGCTATCAGCCATTATGATTAGCTTTTGATGGGCTTCGTAGCTTTTGAAAAAATTGGAGACAATGACTTTGCCTGAAGAAAGATACTCTAACATTTTGTGGGGGTTAGGAGGAGCATCTTTATACTTTTCTCGGTTATAACAGACCAATAGCACATCCAATTGTGAAAGGATGTGAGGCAAACGCTCGTACTTCACAGAAGGCACAAAGTAGGCATTAGGCAATTGTTTGAGGGCTTTGATCCACTCGTAATGAATCGCATCTTCTCCCCTATCTTCCCCTTTGGGACCAACAAAATAAAAATCTATTTCAGGATTGTCTTCGGTACATTTGTAAATGCTTTTGATGTGCAAATGCTTGTGAGATAGATTACCGATATAGCCGACTTTAAGTGGATTTTTGCCTTTTGGCAAATCGTAGGCTTGCTCTTTTTCACTCGTCATTGGTTCAAAGAAAGTAGAGGCAATACCGTGATTCAGCACGAATTTTGGGACTTTAATGCTTTCGTACTGGTCTATTATACTCTGGGAAGTGGCAAAGATAATTTGGGCATTTTGAGCCACTTTTTCAGCTATGCTGGAAGGGTATAAATCTACTGGATGAAAGATGTGTAAGTCGGCATTAAAAGGCTTCCAATCGGTGAAACGGAAGGGATCAAAGCTCCAAACAACATCTATCTTCTCTCCAATAACGCTGACAATTTCCTCTATTTGCTTCTGATAAATTTTGGTGGACATAAAGGAAGGGAAATAACGTATCCCCCGCCATTTGCTGTAGTAATTAACAACTTCTAAATTATCAAATCGGGTACTGGCGACGGTCGCATCTTTATTCTTCCGTGCATTCGCATGATTGAGAAAGTAGACCTTATTGTGCTTGGCTAAGGTGATAGCATAATGATGCTTGGAGAGATAATAATCCCCCCAAGCATCAGTTGATATTATGAGTATTGTTTTGTTTTTCAAGCCTTCCATACTTGGGCCAAGATAAGGAATATCAGCTAAATAAGCTTATTTAACGGCTATCTTTTCGCAACGGCTCTGGTATCCATTAGTTTGACTGTTTCGACTAAGCGAATGAATTCAGCTCTATATCCTTCTGTATCCTTTCCTTTTGATTGCTTGGCTAATTTTACAATATCGCTATAGCCCATATTGCCTAAGTATTTAGATTCTCTTAGCATCATCCCAAAGTAAGCCACTGCCGCCGAGAAGGATAAATTATCTGATATTTTGCCTACTTCTGCACTTGTCACTGCTTTTGTGATCAATTTACTCTTATCTGCATCAGGCGCTTTGTATCTAAATTTGACTGTTAGCCATTCATCGCTATTGAATGCTTCTTTGCTTAAATCATTCGTTTGATACTTCAAAGCGTCAGTAGTTGCCACGTTCATTTTGCTTGTTGTAGGGACAATTTCGTAAAGAGCGGTAACTGTATGACCTACGCCTAATTCGCCTGCATCCTTGGTATCATCATTAAAATCGCGATCTTGTAAACGACGGTTTTCATAACCAATCAAACGGTAAGCTTTCACTTTATTAGGATTGAACTCAATTTGGATTTTCACGTCTTTTGCGATGGTGTGTAAGGTACCTCCCATTTCGCTCACCAATACTTTTTTAGCTTCCTTTAAGTTGTCGATATAAGAATAATTACCATTCCCTGCATTAGATATTTTTTCCATTTTTGCGTCCTGATAATTACCTGTACCGAAGCCCATAATACTTAGGAATACGCCAGTTTTTCTTTTCTCTTCTATCAATCTCACCAAAGAACCATCATTAGAAACGCCTACATTAAAATCACCATCCGTACAAAGAATCACTCTATTATTACCATTCTTAATGAAGTTGTCTTGGGCTACCTTATAAGCTAAGTTGATACCAGCGCCACCAGCCGTAGAGCCACCTGATTGTAAATTTTCTATCGCTTTTAATATCGTCTTTTTATCACTAAATGGCGTAGAAGGCAAGACCAAACCCGCAGCTCCTGCATAAACAACTAAAGCCACTCTATCATCTGGACGCATCTGATCAATTAACATACGCAAAGACTTTTTCACTAAGGGCAATTTATTAGGCTGACCCATAGAACCCGACACATCTAATAAAAAAACCAAATTACTCAATGGCATTTGGGAATGATCAATTTTCTTTCCTTGTAATCCAATATGTAATAATTGGGTATCCTCATTCCAAGGGCATTCTCCTACTTCTGTCTCAATCGAGAAAGGTGTTTTACCCATCGGCTCCTTATAATCGTAATTAAAGTAGTTAATCATTTCTTCAATACGCACGGCATCAGGATAAGGCATTTGGTTAGCCGTAATCATTCGTCGCATATTACTATAAGCCGCTCCATCCACATCAATCGAAAAAGTAGATAGTGGCTTTTCATTCACCGCTAAAAAATCATTCTCTACAATCGCATCATAGCCTTCTCTACTTTGTTCTACTGGCTGAATGGCTCGATCAGTAGGTGGTGGTACAATATAGCCCGCTGGTGGTGGTGGCGAAGCCATTCTTTTTTTAGCCATTGAGGCATTCGCCTTTATTTCTTTATTGGCTCCGTAATGCATAGGCGCCTCCTCTTCAACAACTTCCATCTTATCCATCGGCGCAGGCATTGACTTAGCTGCCGATTGAGTTGCATTATCATTGGCATCTGTGCTAACAGCGATACCTTCATCTTTCTGATAAGTTGAGTAAGAACGATCCGAATAGGAGTGACAAGCGGTCATTAAGCCAATCAATCCAATTAATAAACAGCAGTAAAAACTATTTTTTATCGTTTGCATAATATTTAATTTTAAAAGAGTTCTGTAATTTTAAAGTGTTTTTGGGGCTTCCCCGATTATTTTTTGGGGCCATCATGTAGGGGCGCACCTATGTGTGCGCCCAATGGCCCCAAAAAATAATCGGGTCGGGCTGTCCGCTATTATGTGGCTATGCTACTCCTACTTTGCTAAGTGCTGCTTGTCTGCCCTTCGGGCCAGCCATCGCATCACTAAGCGCCGTAAGTCGTCGCATGAACGCCACATACCGCTACCATCCCTAAGCCGTTTTATTAGTACGTTTCAAAGGACGTGGCAGTGCAACGTCCCTACTAACGTACCTACTACTAACATACAAACGTACTTGAAAATGAAAATAAATGGCCAAAATTTTCGGACAATCTGGTTACATCCTTCGGATGAAAAATGCGTCCAGATCATAGATCAACGATATTTACCGCATCGTTTCAATATTAGTGATGTCAGAACGGTGGAAGAGGGTGCCTCGGCCATCAAAAAAATGTTGGTACGCGGGGCGCCATTAATTGGTGCGATGGCTGGCTACGCTATGTATTTAGCCACTTTAGCGATCAAAGAAGGAGATAATTTTGAAGAAAAAATAAAGGCAGATAGTGAATTATTACTAGCGAGTCGTCCCACCGCAGTTAATCTACAATGGGCAGTAGAACGACAATTAAACGCTATCGGCCAAGGAACTACTTTAGCCGAAAAAAGAGCCATCGCTTTTCAAACAGCCCAAGACATCGTAGAAGAAGATGTGGAAATTTCTAAAGGCATTGGACGACATGGTCTGCCCTTAATCGAGGCCATCAGTCAAGCTAAAAATAGCGAAGTCGTCAACATACTCACTCACTGTAATGCGGGTTGGATGGCTACAGTAGATTGGGGAACAGCTACCGCCCCCATTTATATGGCCCACGATAAAGGCATCCAAGTACATGTGTGGGTGGATGAAACTCGCCCCCGCAATCAAGGCGCTCGAATTACGGCTTATGAGTTGGCGCAACATGGAGT